>NZ_PUWT01000074.1:0-29498 GCF_002968995.1 Photorhabdus hindustanensis | reverse complement strand
CCTTGCTTATTCTGCAATTAACAAAGCAGATTATAATAACAAAGATGACCGACACATTACGGCTCAAATCCGGGGTGATAAGAAACTAACAATCGCGGCAAATGGCGCTATCACCACAGCAGGTTCTAAATTGACTTCGGGTGGTGACGTCATACTTTCCTCCGGTGGCAATATGCGCTTCGAATCAGTGCAAAATCACACTTATCGGGAAAACGGCAGTGAATCCACCGAATCAGTGACTCAGAATGGCACTGAACTGACCAGCGGCGGCATACTGACGGTTCTTTCAAACGGCAGCATTCTATTCCAGGCCACTAAACTAGCGGCTAAAGGTGCAATGGATGTCTCGGCGAAAGGCGGTTATCTGTACGCTCAAGCGATGGAAGAATCCAACCACTATGAAAAAACAGAAACCAAACGTAGGTGGTATGGAAGAATCCAACCACTATGAAAAAACAGAAACCAAACGTAGGTGGTATGGTAAAAAGAAAACCACCACACGCACCCGTCATGACGTCACCAACAAAGTCACTGAATTTACTGCTGGCGGTGATATCAATCTGTTAAGCCGGGATGACAGCACCTATGAAGCCAGTAAAATCGCCACCAATAAAAATGCCAAACTGACCAGTACTCACGGTAAAGTCAATTTTAAAGCGGTCAAAAACAGCACCTTTGAGCAGACTATTACCCATTCCAAAGGCTTTTATATCAAGCAGACGAATAAAGGCTATACCGAAAACAAATGGGTTCTTCCTGCTATTCATATCGGCGGAAAATTTACTGTGGAGGCGGCCAAAGGGGTTAGCGCGGATATCAAAGCCAAAAATGGTCAATCGTTACAGAATGCGGTGTCAGTATTCGGCAATACGCCGGAAACCGCCTGGCTGAAAGGACTCAATGAACGTAAAGACGTTCAATGGAACTTAGTTAAAGATGCCTATGACAGTTGGGATTATAAAAGCCAGCACCTGAATCCGGTGGTCTCTGCGGTTATCGCGATTGCAGTCGCCGCTGCGACAGCGGGAGCCGGATTAACGGTTTCTGTTGCCGGGTCAGCCGCAAGTACAGCGGGTTCAGCAGCGACGGCAGCGGGCGCTACTGCCAGCACTGCCGCCGCCATGAGCTCAGTCGCTTACGGCGCGACGGCTTCCGGCATGGCCGCGCTCGCTTCTCAGGCAGCGGTAGCTTTGGTGGATAACCAAGGTGACTTATCCAAAACCTTAAAAGTGATGGGAAGCAGCGACACCGTTAAATCAACTATCACATCGATGGCGATTGGTGGCGCACTGGCGGGTTTTGATAACGTCATGGGATGGGATAAAGCCGCCAATGGCGCTCAAATTAACCCGGCAAAAGCGGCATTACCTAAACTGAGCAATGGCGACTGGAGCAAAGTGGCTCAACGGATCGCAGGTCAATCCATTATCAGTTCCAGCCTGGGTACAGCCATTAATGGCGGTAGTTTCAAGGACAACTTCACCACCGCATTACTTGCCAATATTGGCAGCCAGATTAATGCCGAAGGTGCCGGGTTGATTGGTAATAACGGTCAGGTGTTAGGTTTACCCGGAAAAGCTATCAGCCATGCGGCGGTTTCTGCCCTTGCTGCGGAAATTAGTGGCGGTGATGCCAAAGGGGCTGCTGCCGGGGCATTAGCGGCAGAACTGGCCGCGATAACATTGGATAAAACATTCAATGATCCAATGAAAATTCAGGCGGGCGGAAAAATCATCGGCAGCGTCGCAGGCGCCATTGCGACCAACAGCGCCAAAGGCGCTAACAGTGGGGCTAATGCCGGAGAAATTGTTATTCTCTTTAACCACCTGAACTCCATGAATGCCTACAATCTGGTCAGAGAGCTCCAGGAAGCCAATAAGCAAGGAACACCTACCGAAGCAATCTGGAACAAATACAACAAACTAAGTGCTGCGCAACGGGCAGACATGTTGTCTCACTGTGCCGGGAACGGTGGGTTATGCACACTGACCTATCAGGCCGAAATGGACGGTGGGATAAAAACGGCAGATGCCATTAGTGGCCTGAGATGGATGTTTGGCCTATCAGAAGAAGATTCCCATCGTATCAGTCAGTTTGTGACGACAGAAAATCAGAACGATTTAGGGCTGTTATATAACTCGTTGCCCACTTGGGAAAAAGGTGCACTAATAGCCAAAGAGGCAGTAGAATCTGCCGGTATTGGTGGTGCTATCAGCAGCAAAGCTTCAGTTGCTTCGATCGTTGGGAAGAGTCGTCATGTTGGCAACACAATAGGCTCAAGCATTAATGTTAAACATGTTTTTCATGGTGAAATAAACCGAAGAGGAAATGCAGTTGGTTTTCACCATGAGGCGGGGATCGGTTACCAAGGAAAAGCGCGCATTACTGAAATCATAGCTCCTCCAAATGCTCAAGGCGTCTATCGCGGAAGAGTTGAAGTATTGAACTCGCAAACGGGTCAATGGGTTCAGAAAGGACCAATATCATCATTCTTCCCACAATCTTGGAATCGTCAGCAGGTGATGTCAGAAATTAAGGGGGCATTTAAAAATTCCACTGTACAAGGTAGTAAGTGGGAGGGGAGATCACCAAGTGGAGTGAAAATTGGTGGTTATTTAGATAAAAATGGAAACATTAATACGGCATATCCTATTTATGAGCCTTAAACAACAAATGAAATTTTACATTGATAAAGATGGTTATTGTAGCGTTGACGCAGACGAAGAAAATCGTCTTGTTGAATGGTTTTTGAAAGATGATATTCAAGGTTGTTTACATACTGCTAACGAATATATCGCAGCATGTAATTCTGTAGAAAATGGGCAAAATCCAAAGTGGGAAGGTACAGGTAACGCCCATACTGTAACCATCAAACCGGATGGTGTCGAAATTTTTAACGAATACACAGAAGAAAGCCTACAGATTGCAACCATAGATGAATTCAAAGGTTATCTTGAGAAGTGGAAGGAATTACTTCTGAGTAGAGAATAAACATCAAAAAGCCGGAAGATCTTCGTGATCTTCCGGCTTTGTTCTTTGTTACCGTGACGAAAACCCATGATAGGCCAGCGTTTCTTCGTGGCTCAAATGTACTTCCCTTAGCTGTTCAATCCCTGCCGTAATGCATTCCCCCTTATAGTCACCAATGAGTTCGCGTATCCTTAGTTTGATTTCCCTGAGCTGGCTTTGCTGGCGTATCCATAGGCGTTATTGCTGGGGCATTTACCACAAATAGTCTACAAGGTGCTCACAGCGGAATTAATTCTGGAGAGCTAGGATTGTATATAATCACTTCGCACATGCTTTGGCAGCAATGGAAAAGGAAAAACCAGGGGCTATAAAAGCTTATAAAGGGAAATCGGAGAAAATTTGTGCGCAGTCACCAGAAGCATGTAAAGCGGTTGCAATAACCCTGAGTGTAGAGCATTTTTAAACTCTAATTTTTTCAATAAAAGTCCCAGAAGGCGTTTTACCTTTCAAGCCACCGCGTAGTCTGTGATATATGTGGTTTGTGATAGTGGTAAAACGCCTCCTCTCCCATTCAGCCAAATTTGGCTTTTAAATCTATGTCTCCTTTAGTTTTGGCTATATATATTCAACATTAGCAATCCAGTTTTGTTGGCGACGCGTCAATCGCGCTTGCTCGCTTTCGTCAGTGAACTTGGCTGCAATATACTTAAGCAGCGCAGGGTCAACGTCTTCAAAGGTATTGACGTTAACTACGGCATAATCGCGACCGTTAATCTGGCTGATGACAACAGGCACTACCCCGCACTGGCTACAGATGTGAAACTGCGCTGTGCCTGTTTCAAAAGAGTATCTATGTAAAAGCTTTTGTTCTCTGATACTCAGCCGAAGCTGTCCTGCCGGGAATGATGTCCAGACTGCATTGTGCTTGGTACAAAAAGAGCAAGTACATGCTCGTGCCGGAATCTCCAGAGGTTCAGGCTCCCAATTAAACGTAAATTCAACATTCTTACAGTGACAACTACCGGAAATTAACATGTGTACCTCCTTAGTTTACGTGTCTTAACAATAGTGAAGAAATGTGATCTGGTATTACTGGTTTGTGAGTTTTAAAAAAATATACCCGTCATCTTTCAAGTTGCCTCTTTGTTGGCTGCACTCACTCACCCCGGTCACATAGTTATCTATGCTCCCGGGGATTCGCTCCCTTGCCGTCGCGATCCATCTTGAAATCCATAGGGTATATATCATCGTTCAAATAATAATGGCTTTGTTTTTAGCATTATGTGTTGTGTTTTGTGTTTTTTTTTGTTCATTTTTGAACTTAAATTCTGTGTTTTTTTGTTTGCTAAAAGTGATGTTGATGTTACTATTTTTTTTAATTGATATTTACATGAATTTATTTTTGTAAAAGTTAATTATTAAAGAAGCTGTGTAAAAGTATCTCACTATTTGGAGGGGTTATTTATAGAGTAAAAAATTATTAATCTAAAGCGTGAATGGGATTTTGTCTTTATGCTGTTATAAAGAGTTCTTAATTCTTGCAGTACAAGATAATATGCAAAGTAACTTGTTGTTTTTACATGCAAGGTGTTAATTTTATTCATTAAATAAGTGATTTTGTGCATTTAATGTAGATTTAATTGGCACGTGACTTTTATTTTATACGGAATTTATTTTGGGATAATGTTTATTATATCGATTGGTTAATGGCCTATGAGCAACAAAACTTCATCTTTATTATTTATCGTTTTAATGGCTTTTCTTTCTATGGGGGGACTGGTTTCATCAGATATATTCCTACCCGCTTTGAGTAAAATGGGAAACTATTATCACGTTAGCGAATCTAGTATACAAAGTGCAATAGCTATATTTCTATTTGGTATAGCCTTTTCTCAACTTATTTATGGACCATTAAGTGATTGTTTAGGAAGAAAAAGGGTTCTTATTTCTGGGATGATTATATGGCTGATTTCAACAATCGGTATTTTTTACAGTACGCATATTAGTGAGTTACTATTATTACGTTTATTCCAGGGAATAGGCGCTTGTGCGGGTATTACATTAAGTCGCGCCATTATTAGTGATCTGATGGGGAAAGGAGAGGCAGCCAATTTGTATCTGATTATTTTCCCTTTTGTGGGAATGTCACCCGCTGTCGCACCCATGATCGGAGGTATGTTAAGTGAATATTATGGCTGGAAAGCCTGTTTTTTATTTCTTACTTTATTTATAACAGCCACGCTTATGTTGTGCTTGCTAGTTCTGAAAGAATCACTACCAATAGAAAAACGTCAAAATTTGAGTGTTAAAAATGTATTGGTTAGTACTTACCAAGTGATAATAAATAAAGAGTTTCTTTACTATGCAGCAATACCTTGTTTCGCTTATACGGCATATTTTTCTTATTTGATTGAATCTCCATTTATTCTTACCGCTATGGGATTACCAGAAAAATATGTTGGCTACACCTATATAATGCTCTCTTTGAGTTATGTGTTGGGTAATCTTACTGCTAAAAAATTAAGTCGCCGGCAGGGCGTGAGAAAGACGATTTCTCATGGCTATTTTATCTTTGCTGTTGGAGGTATTGCTTTCACGATACAAATGTTTGTTAGTTCCTACCCATTGATAACTTCTGTGCTAACAATATCAGTATTGACTTTCGGTAATGGTTTTTTGCTGCCACTAGGTACTGCGTCAGCAATTGCCGCTCATTCTCAAGCGGCAGGGACAGCTTCCGGCGTAATGGGAACCTTGCAATTAGGTAGTGCGGGACTGGCATCATTGCTTATTGGTTATCTATCTCACCATGAACCTATTAAGGTGGCATCTATCATCACAGTTGTTTCCTTGGTCGGTAGTATTATTTATATAACGGGTAATAGAGAAATTCTTTAGTTGCAGATAGGGAATTTTTTAAGTTTATGCAAATAATGCCCATAATGGTTTTTTTGATAAATAAAGAGATAGATTTTTGAAATACAGATACCTAATCGATCAATAGTAAAACATTATATTAATTTGGATTGCTTGATAGTTGTAGTGGAAATTTTTAAATATCTCTCTCTAACGTAAAAGTCAGATATAAAAACCCACTAATAAATAACCTTCCTAAAATTCGTCATTATTTATTCAACGTCTTATAAAAAACATAACAATATGATTCAAAAATATATTCACATGAAAATGATTCTATTAATAAATAATTAAAGTTATCAATAATTGATATTTATATCTATCCTAAAGTTACTATAATAAAAGGTTATTATTGATATGGTTTATAATATAGCCGAAAAATAAAGGGGATAATTATGACCATAACTACAGAGAGGATAAATGTTGACTATCCAATATTCACGAACCTAAGGAACTATGACCTGCGGCTATCACCCAAATAAGGGGGCATAAAATGACATTTGCCTTTGACCCGATCATATAAAAACAGACAGAGGATCACTGCAATGGCTTCTATATCCAAAGATTTTACGAACCTGCTTAATACCTTGATCGATGGACAGATTGGCGCGGCAGGTCGTCAGACCGAATGGTTCAACATGAGTCCTGATGAGCGTACCGACTACATCAAGCAGGTAGACGAGCGGCTACAGGAAATGCAACAGAGCACTCTGAGTGTGCTGGCTGCTCAGCATTTTCAGATGCAGGACAACCCTGTTTCTGTCGACGATCAGTTGCAGACGTTACAAAAAAGACGGCAGCAGATGACTGATGTGCCTGGCACTCCGGCGATCAACGCCTACAAGCAGCAACTGGACCGCGACATCCTGTTATACCGCCGCCAGCAGACGGCCATGACGCACTTTGATAGCACTTGGCGTAAGGTTTTGGTCATGCTCAGTCCCGACGACTCCAAGCCCCTGAATGCGACGACATTGAGAGAAAATGCGGTGGACAAGCAGGCTAAGCTGGATACCGAAATCAAGCGTCTGGAGCAACAACTGACCATACAAGTGGCTGATTCCACGTTCAGCCAAAAATATGTGACGCTGTTTTCTGAGCTACAAGCCTACAAGGATGTCAATGCCCGCTACAACGCCTTGCTCAAATCATCCTCTACGGAAGAGGCCGCAGCCCTCGGCGCGCTGACCAAGGTACCTCCGGCCTCTGATGATCTGCCGGTAAATATTTCATTGCTGATGATGGAG
This sequence comes from Photorhabdus hindustanensis, assembly GCF_002968995.1. Lineage (NCBI taxonomy): Bacteria > Pseudomonadati > Pseudomonadota > Gammaproteobacteria > Enterobacterales > Morganellaceae > Photorhabdus > Photorhabdus hindustanensis. The sequence continues at coordinate 22,365 of NZ_PUWT01000074.1, read as the reverse complement.
GAGCGTCCTGGTTACATCCGTATGAACGTTGCACTAGTCAATGCCAGCATCGATAGCCGCTTCAAGGACTTTTTTCTGGATAACGGTAGGTTGGTCGTGCCGACGGATGGAGTACTCAATTTCTCCTTCGGTACCGCAGCTCGCTCATTGGCTTGGCAACAGCAATACCGACTCAAAAATGAGCCACCATCTTTTCGTTCGCCGACTTATACGCCAATTCGTTCGGTGCTGGTTAAAACCGAATTCGTCGAGAAGTACTTCGCCAACTACCTGGTTTCGGAAAGCATCTTGCGCGGAGGCTTCAAGGCGCAGTTGCTGGGTAACGGTCACAAGATGTTGTTGACCAGCGTTGACCGCAAGGTGCCGAACCAAATCGGGATTCAGATGTTCGGCCAGTCTCCGAATACTACCGTTGCCCGTGAGGTGCCATTGGCAAGCGCCTTGAGTGACCTGATCAACCAGAATGCTGATATCGCTAGCTTCCAGACTATCGGTTTGGAGGGGTTTCGCCAGAGTAGTTACCATCCGGACCGTGACGGGCTTTTCGTCAATATCCATGAGCTGGAACGGTCGGTAGGTTTTGCCGGTCGTCAGTACTTGCTGGAAATGCCTCAGGGCAACGACCACCTGTCCGCGACGCCTTTTGGGGTGATGAGCGTTGACGGCGACAAGGTTAGTAGTAGTCACTTGAGCAAGGCACAGACTGACACACTGTATCAATACAACGCCGCATTTTTCGAGAAGTTGGAACAACTGCGTAGCGGCGGTATGAAGGCCAGTCGCTTGTTTGAAGGCAGCATCGAGCGTACAGCGTTCGTGCAACAACTAGTGCGTTTGCTTGAACGTAACCACATCACCCCCGCAGGGGTGTTGGCGCCGAAGTACCCCCGTGACAACATGCGCGATATCAAGGGTAATAACTTGAATAAGGTGCTGTGGGAACAGGCGTTCGCCGCTTCGGTTTGGCGAAGCAGAGATAATGACCCGTTATTGTTCAGGCTGGCGACGAGAATGGTGAAAAACCCGGCTGTGGTCAAGGTTCTGCAAAATGGCTATGTGCAAAGTGATATTGCCCAGGCCAGGGAGTTGCTGGCACCGCTGTACGAACAATGGCGTACTCGGGCCGTCGAAGCGGAAACCCAGCGGGTCGCCAGTGCCAACGCGGCACAGCATCCAAGCAATCCGAAAGTCCATGTTTTCGATCAGGCAGAGGTTGAGCGCTCGTTGGATGGCAAATTGCTCACCTTGTTGTTGACCGGTCCACAGGGCCTTGAGAATGCCGATGCGCAACTGCGTCCGGTGGTTGAGGCGGCGCTGTTGAGTAATGAGGGCAGGAGCCTGCGCAAACAAATTTTATTCCATGCCTTGCGCCCGGTAGCCGATAGCTTTTCCAAAGCCGCGGTCCCGGTCAATCCTCACGCTGCGCTGGGTGCCAGCAAAGTCATGATCAATAACCGGTTGAATCAGCCCGACCCATATCTGATCCTCAATACCAGCTCTGAGGAACAGGCATATCACGATGGTTCGTACCTAATCAAAGATGATAAGTACCGCAGCTACAACCAGTTCCATCCGGACCCCAAGAATGACGCCACGCGCTATATGAATGACCTGGACACCCCGTTCGTGGGGGGGATTTCCGGGACCACCCAGACGGTCAGCAATGCCTTGCCGGAATTGTTCGGTGGCGCGTTGAACGTCAGGCAGTATTGGCAATTCCAGATGGCCAATGCGGCTTTCATGATACGTAACGGTTATCATTCGTTCTTCGAAACTTTCTACGTCGCTGCGCGTTATGAACCGGAGGACGCGGACAGTATCGGCAGGGACATGTTGCAGATGTTTGACAAGTACCGCGCTGAAGGCAGTAAGAGGGCATTACAGGGTAAGCTGTATGACGGAGTGATGGCGCGCGTTTTGCCGATCATCAATCAGGGCTTGTCGGCAGCTGACGAGTTCCATCCACCGCGTTTTACCCGCATTGGTCCAAGACCGGCGCTGTTGGGGCAGGCGGTGAAGGATCTCGAGCTCAAGGCTGGGTTGACGTCTGTAGGTGATGGGTTTGAACCCCGCCAAGGCAGCGCCGACATTCATCAGTTTGTCACTGATCCTGTATTATTCGCCAAAACACACACTGTCAGTGCTGAAGCTCTGGTCAGATCGGGGCGCCTCCCGGCAGAGGGGAGCGCTCAGTTGGTGAAGGTCGGATCAGGCTTGTATGAGCTTGAGTACACTGAGCAAAGCGCCAATGATATATCCTCAAGCAGCATACCGGCGTACTTCCTCGGCTACAACGGCCCGAACCAAGCCAATGTGGTACCCGCCTATGTGGACATTCCCAAACGTACAATCGCGGGGAACTTTCTGTTTACCGGGACGCTATCGGGCGGCTCGCTGGTGGTGACTAGCCTTGATGCTAATACCTTCCGGGTCTACCACGACGGTCGAGTCAATAGTTCGTTGCTGTACGACAACGTGGTCATGGCAGTGGATTATAAGGATTATCAGATAGCTGGTACCACGGAGGGCCTCGCTGCGGCGTACATGCAGTACGTTAATCACGAATGGCAGTTAGTGCTCCAGCGTCAGGAATATCAGCGAGATGGTCAGATGCTTCGGCTGAGGCTGCGTGACGACGAGGAGCCGCTCTCGATCCAAGTGGCGGACAGTCAAGTGGTTGAACGAAATCAGGCTCAATTCGTCGCCTACCGCGAGCAGATTCATCAAAAATTGAAGAAGGTAGCCACCCAGTTCGAGGTATCAATCTCAGGAGTCTCCGACGGTGTATACACAGAGGGTGAGTTTTCTCCTGATCATCCGGCGATTGCTGCGTGGGCCAAGCTGTGCGCCGAGGTTTATGACAGGATCAATGCTGATACCAAGCAGTTGGTGGATAAGCGAAACAAACTCTATGAGAACTGGCGCAGTACCATTCAGCGCGATTTAATTAACCAACAGATAAAGCAGCTCAATATCACCCTGGAGTACTACAAGGCGCAATACGATACGGTCCTGCGTGAAGCGGGCTTCGTCGAACAAAGCTGGCTCTGGCAGCAGATCAAGGCCAAAAACGGCAGCGCTGCGGTGGTTCGGATTGACGATACAGCCATTCAGGGCGGGGGTAAGCAGCGCACCGATAGCGTGGGTGAACGTTACGCTATCTCTGAAGCCTATCAGCGCGGGGCGCGGGGAACTGGATTCAGCGATGGCTTGCGCAACTTTCGTGAGATCGAGCTCCCCGGCGTGGATCACAAAATGTCGGCACTGGAGATGAAGCGCCTGTTTCTTGAAGGAAAACTCACTCCCGAGCAACAGGGCGCTTTGAGCGGCCGCATCACCGAAACCAGCCGGGCTGAGTACATCGATAAGGTATTGCGGCAGACTGCGGTATTCAGCGAGGATTTCCATGACGCCGGCAGTGTCTTTGACCGCTTGGTGCCACAGGACTTTTATCTGTCGCTGGTCGGTGACCGATCTGGCGGCCGTTGTTATCCTTTGGTCAGGGCCATGACTGTGGCATTGGCTAGTGGCGGTGAGGCTGGCATCAACAGCCTTGTGCAAAAGTTGTTCTTCGCCTCCGCTGACCCTCAGGCAGGCAGTTCCACGCTCCTCAGAAACAGCCTGATCAAGTTGCACTCCAATGTCGAAGCTGTTCAGGCCTCCACGGAGCTGGGGCAGTTTGGATTGTCCGAAGTGGTATCGCGGCTGGCTGCAACGACCGGAACCTCGATGTTCGCGCTCAATACCCAGAATCACTCGATGATGGTTGGGGGCACTGTCACGACCGAAGGCCGTCGCTACTACTTTTATGACCCGAACGTCGGGATCTTTGCCTTCGACAACACCAAAAGTCTGTCCAGGGCTATGGAGCAACACTTAGTAGGGCGCAGACTCGCCGTGCACTATGGCTCGTTCGGCAGCAAGTCGGCGCCGGCCTTCAACCTGATTGAGATCGATACCGGCAAAATGGCTGAGGTACCCGTGGGTAATGGTCTGAATGTGGCTGACCTGACCAGATTTGAGGAACTGTCCAGCGTCATCGGGCAACGGCGCCAGGTCGAGCAGGTGATGAGCGCACAAGAGCGGATCACGGAAGACTTGCAATTGGGCACCGCGCTGCAAGCCTTTGATACCGAGCAATGGGGGGCACGGTTCGAAGCCGCCAGTATCCAGTTGGCGCAAGAGCACCAACTGAACAGCCGCTGGCTACCGATTATCGCTACCACCGAAGAGCAAGGGAAAGGCCGCTACCGGGTCCAGTTCATCAACCGTGATCAACCCGAGCAGACCCGCTGGTTGGACACTGATGATAGCACTTTCGTCGAATTCCGGCGCTTCGTCGATGAGCACATGAGTGTACTGAACGAGCACTTTACTCTGGAGAGTGGACGGATGCGGCCGCGCGGCGGGGTTGGCGAGGCCGCGCCGGTGGATGGGTTGAATGCCGGGTTTGCGGTACAGGCGTTGATCCAGTGGTTTTCTGACAAGAACCGTCATGATGCTGCAAACGGGATGGCTTCGCCTGATCTGGCTACCGTGCTCAAAGTCCACAGCTACCTTAACTTTGTCCAGATGGCTCATGGTGGCGTGCAGGACGTGATCAAAGTCACGGCACTAGTGCGTACGGCACTGCGCGGCGAAGTGGTGGCTGCCCAAACGCCGTTTAAGGAATTTGCCTTGAGTCTGGGCCACACCGTCAACGAAGGCGTTGGCGTGTTGTTTGGCGGAGCCATGATCGGTCTGGATGCTTATGAACTGGCCCATGCCGAGAATGATGTGCAGAAGGCGGTGTTTGGCACCCAGCTTGCGTTCGACTCGGCTAGCTTTGTCACTGGCGCAGCCGGCATAGGGGCCGGGTTGGTCGGTGCCTCGACGGCCGGGGCGGTACTTGGTGGGGCCGGAGTGATCCTTGGCGGACTCGCGGTGGGCTTTACGGCGCTGGCTCAAGCCTTTGGTGCGGTCGCTGAGGATGCCAAGGCGGTGGGCCGTTACTTTGATACGGTTGATAAGGCGTACAAAGGCAACGGCTATCGGTATGACAACGAGAAGCAAGTGCTGGTGCCCTTGGCCGGTGCGGTGATCAAGACTTTAGATCTGAGTAAGAATCAGATCGACTTCGACAGCCAGTACATCTACCGCACCCATTCCGGCTCTACTGGTTCAGGGAAAATCAATTACTTCTTCTGGGTCGGTGACTTTCCGCGAATGGTCCACGACCGTGGTCAGGCGATCGAGGTGCGCAGCGGCATTGGTTATAAGGATGTTTCTCGGCCCCTTGAGCACGGCGACAGTAATGTTGTGATCTTGCCGGGTACGCCCAAGTCTTACATTAGCTACGAATACATGCTGCTTCCCGGAGCCACCACACGTCACGACGCTGGCTTTGATGTGATCCGCAAGCTTGAGGAAGACAAGCGGTTCGACTACGACTTCTACATCTTTCCGGGGGAGGAGACGATTCGCAGGATTCATCATGAGTACGTCGACACTCCGATCGAGGTAGTGCTCGATCAGCGCAACCGGCAACTCGTGGCGCCCGAATTGCCCAAGGAGCTGCACGGCTTTCTGTGTTATGAGATCAAGGGGGCGGGCGGCGAATACCTGATCGGCCTTAACGAAGGCGCTAAGGTTAATCTCACGAGCGATGTTGCCAGTACGTGGATCATCGACAGCAGCCAGCTCGCCAGTGACAGCATCAGCGTGTCGAAGGACCAACTGTTGGTCGGCGAGAAGGGCAAGGAGGTTGTGGTAAAACTCTATCTGGCTCAGAACAGTCAGGTATTGGTAGTCAACGGCAAGGGGGAGGTGCGCAAAGTCGATTTCACTAGCCTGACCGCTCAGGTAATAAGTGAAGATGCGAGCAAGTGGCAGGTGCCAGGCCAGCAAATTGAGCAGCACCTGAGTGATTTGGCCAAGGCGCATCAGCTACACGGACAGTATGTGGTGGTGGAGAATTACAGACACCAAGGGCGAGATGTTGGCCGAGCGTTCTATGACGTGACCAAGGACCGCATGCTGTTCACTGACACCACCAATGAACAGGCCAAACGTGCCCAACTGGGGGCAGTGATGGGCGACTATGCTTATTTCTACGACGCCGACAACGCGGTGGCGTGGCGGGTAGACATCGCCACCGGACAGGTCGACGCGCAGTTTGAGCCTTGGTTCAACCAGAATGCGGGCCATATCAGCCGGTTCTGGCAGGAGGGAGATGTGGTCTACTTGGCGCGCCGTTATCGGCTAAAGGAGAGGGAGGCTGAACTGGGCTATCGGATCATCGGTGACCGAATGGAGTTGGTTAGTGCGGTGGGCGATGATGCGCTGCTCCAGCTTTCGGCACGCATCGGTCGGCATGGTGATGAGCTTGAGGCCATACTCCAGGGCTACAAGAGCAATAGCACTCAGCGCGGGACCCTAATGTATACGTTGGGCGCACGGTTGATCCAGCCGACCAGCGCGGCGCTGGTTACAGTGTTCGGCGTGGATGCGGCTGGCGTGCCGCACCGCTATTGGATACGCACCAGCGATGGTACGCTAATCAAGCCGAATCTGGCGCCACCAGCGGATCAGACCTTGCATTTCGAAGCACATGAACAAACCCGCAGTGCTTGGCAGATCCCGGCTGACTTGGTGTTAGCGGGGAGTATGCCGTTGCTCGGTGGCAAAGAAGTGTTTTTCTTCTACAGCAAGGAGCAAAAGACCCTGTTCCGTCAAGAAGGTCCAGGGCAAGAAGTACTCGACGCCAACCAGCCGAGCGCATTGCGGGTCACTACGCCAGCCTTGACCAACGTGATCAATTTGAACGGTCACTTGGTCGTAGTGACCGAGGACGGGCGTGTGGCCCGGCTTGATGCACTGGGGCAGCTTAGCTACGCAGCGGTCAACGAGCATTGGCTTAAGGGACGTATCCACTGGTGGCAAGACTTGGCTAGTGTCACCGACGGCAGAGCTACCTTGGCGGTGTTAGGGGTTAAGGGGGTCGATGGCAAGAGCGTGCTGCCGGTGTGGTACCACAACGGTCAGGTAGTCGTGGCTTCGGCTCCCTTGCAAGACAAACGTCCGCAGTTCTTGGGTTTTGAAGTGGACGGCTCCGGTGCGCGACTGTTCGAACCCGCCAGCGGCAAGTTGTATCGTCAGCCGGCTATGACTGCCGATGCGCTGGCTGCCGCGTTCGGTACCGACGAGGTGCTTGAAGCCTCGGCGCAACTTCCTGCGGCCAATGAGCTGGAGCCTGAACTTCACCTCAAGGCGGCGGAACAAGTCGATGCCGGGCTGCGCCTGACCACCGTTAAGGGTGAGATCCTGCTGCGAACTCATGACGGCAAATTGCAGTTGGTTGCTGTCGACAAAGATTGGCAACAGGACAACCTCGTCCGTCTGTCACAGGCACTTGCTGAGGTTGCCGGTCAGTGGCGAGTCAAAGGCGTGCTGACCTTGCAAGGTGATGGCACACAAGGTTGGTTTGATGTCGGTAGTGGTCAGGTGTTCTCCAGCGGTGGCATCCCTGCCACGGATAACCTGCGTTTTATCGGCATTGCTGCCGGGAAGAAGGGCGCGTACGTGTACAACCCAACGGACCAGATGCTGTACCAGGTCAAGGATAACGGTGCGCAGAAGCTGAATCATTACGCCGATGTCGAACGCATTGGTTCGTCGCTGTTGCTTCAAGATGGGGGCAAGGGTGATCTGAGTCCAATGCTGATCGCTGGTGTCGACAGCGTGGTGTTGCATGGTGGTGCCGGTAGCGATACCTACCGTCTCAGCCAGATGATGTGGTCTCATTATCGCACAGTTGTTATTGACAACGATGACCCGGGCCAGGTTCTGGACCGCTTGATCATGCCGGTAGTTGATGCGGAAAAAATCCTCGTTAGCCGCCACGAGGATGACTTGATGCTGATCGATTCGGTCAATGGCACGGTCTTGGTGATACGTAAGGTGTTCGGTAGCCAGGCGGTGACGCACCGGCATCTGCAAATCGATCTGGAAGGTTCCTCGTCGGTGATCAGCGTGGATCACTTGGTCAAGGGTTTTACCAGAATGGGAGCAGCCAAGGTTGACTTATTCGAACTGTCTTGGGCCATCGAGTAGCTGGTGAAGGTGGTGGATATTGTCGTCTCGGTCACGGACGTGGAGGTGCTAGTATGACTAAGTTGGGCGGGAAGATGGTATTCACGAGAACCTGCCGCAAAGCCGTCAAGCTGGCAGGCGGTACTAATGACTTCACTGTCTTGAGTTAACAGGAGAAACCACAGGAGGGGCATAAAGCCCTTCCTGTCTCTGGGTTCCGGTCGAATCATTTCTTCTGTAGAAGCAGGTCATTAAACACCTTGTCACAAGATAGGGAGTTTTTTTGAACTGATGTAATCTCTTATAACTAACTCATGATCATCGACTCTAAAGGTGTGACGGGTGTGATGACTAAGCTGGCGATATTGACCTCAATGGTCAGTGTTCTGGGGATAATCAAACCGATTTTGCCTAATGTTTGATGCGGTACGTCAGGCTTTGCCAATTGATGTAGGTGGTGATCCTAGTGGCGTTGTATATCCTGATACCGCTGATCCTGCTGTTTGCTGCCTAAGAATTTAAGACCATATTGACGCTGACTTTTGTCGTGTTTGCGTTGAATTTCCTGACCTTATGGTGGGAAACAGCCCGCTGGCTGGGGGCCTTGGTATGAGCCAGTGTTCGGATGGGTGATATTACGAGCATGATGGATCAGAGGGGCATAGGCAAGGCAATCTGCAAGGGATGTTTGGGCAGGTGTTGATGCGGAAGATGTTATCGAAAGGAAAATAGCGGGACGCGTTTTTCGTCTAAAAGGATGGGATTTTTTCCCGTCAGAATACTCTGAAAAATACTTAGTAAATTGCTTAATTTATTATTTTTGTTAATTATATTTGTCATGGTTTTGTTTTTGCGACATGTAAAACTCAGATAAATATTCTTAATGCTACATATAATACGTTTCATTAATGTTAGTTTATTACCGTTTTGTTGCATGATTACAGTTGGTTAGTCTGAATGTTCGCCTTTTTGGTTAATTATCAGTCTCATGGCTTGAAAATAAAACACCTTCAACCATAATACTTCCCCTAATATTTCCCTTAAAACTATTAAATAATAATTAAGTATTGTACTGGTTCAACTATGGCAACGGTAACTCGCGGTAAAATATTCGTAGGGTTGGCCGGATGGGCTGTATTTGCTATTCAGCCTGTGCAGGCAGATGACCAACTCTTTATTCATCAGAAACAGCAACAACAAGCGTTAGAACAACGTCTAGAGGCAAAGGCACCGACTGTGCGGCTCAAGCGACCCGACGTGCTCCTGCCTGATTATCCTGATCGTGAGTATCCCTGCTTTACCATCAACGCTCTGCATTTGGAAGGGGATGCTGCCAGCCGTTTTCAATGGGCGCTGGAAGCAGCAAAAGACGCTAAAGGGCGCTGTCTAGGCAGGCAGGGGATTTTGCTGGCTATCAACAAGGTGCAGAACGCCATTCTGGCAAAAGGTTACGTCACCACCCGTGTGATGGTGCAGGAGCAGGATCTGACCCAGGGCGTACTGACGCTGACGCTCCAACCTGGCCGCATTGCTAACATCCACTTTGATGAGTCGACCTCCTGGCGTGGGCGGTTATGGAATGCCATGCCTGCCACATCCGGGGATATTCTCAACCTGCGTGATATTGAGCAGGCGCTGGAAAATTTCAAACGGGTGCCCAGTGCTGAGGCTGATATTAAAATTGCACCCAGTCAGCAGGAAGCCACCAGTGACCTGCTGGTTAGTTGGAAAGAAAGTCGGCTCCCGGTTCGCCTCAGTCTGAGTATTGATGACAGTGGCGCCAAAAGCACAGGCCGCTATCTGGGATCAGTGACCCTGGCGATTGATGCGCCTTTTGCCCAGAACGACCTGTTCTATGCCAACATCGGCAAGGATTTGTTTGAGCACGGCCCCTTTGGTAACCGTTCCCGTACCGTTAACTACTTCTTCCCGCTTGGCTACTGGTCTTTTTCCGCTAACTACAACGACTACACCTATCACCAGAATATCGCCGAGGTCAGCCAAGTGCTGACTTACCGCGGCAAGAGCGAGAATGCGCAATTTACCGTGTCTAGGCTGCTGTTTCGCAATCAGTCGCATAAAACTACCCTCAATATGCGTGTCTTTCGCCGCCATTCTACGAATTCTGTAAATGGCATCGAGATGGAACAACAGCGCCGCCGTACTGCTGGCTGGGAACTCGGACTCAGCCAGCGTAGCTACCTTGGCAATGTCACGCTAGACGCTAACACCAACTGGCGGCGGGGCACTGGAGCGTTTGGGGCCTTGCCGGCGCCTGAAGAAATCTATCATGGGGGCAGTGCCCGTACCGGCATTGCCTTGGGCGATGTCAGTTTGAATATACCTTTCGCTTGGGGTAAGCAGCCTTGGCGTTATTACACCAGCGTACGCTGGCAGTGGAGCCGACATCCTCTGACGCCGCAGGACCGGATGTCTATTGCCGGGCGTTACACCGTGCGCGGGTTTGACGGCGAGCAGATGTTGTCCGGTGAAAAGGGATTGCTTTGGCGTAATGAGCTGGCCTGGAATGTGTTGTCGCGCGGCCACGAGTTTTACTGGGCAACAGACTATGGTCGTGTAGATGGACCGGGAACCCGTCATCTTGCCGGGCATCAGCTGGCGGGCGGCGCTTTGGGTGTACGTGGCACGTTGTGGGGGCGGTTCCATTACGACCTGTTTGCCGGGGTACCGCTCTACAAGCCAAAAGGTTTTCATACCCCGGGCGTGAGTAGTGGTTTCAGTGTCAACCTAGAAATCTGATGACGCCGGTCAACCTTGTCACAAGCACACGTTGCCTTTTATTTAACTCGGACATGATTTATGAACAAACAGTGTTATTGCCTTATTTACAGCCGCACGCACGGTGAATTGCGGGTGGTATCGGAACTGGCTCGCGGCTGCAATACTACGGCTGGGCAACGCTGCGGCGTATCGCGCCTGTGGGTGACGGTGCGTCGTGCGGTGTGGTTGCTAGGGATGGCACTGTTTACCGGGCAAGCGTCGGCTGGTGGCATCATGGCTGACGAACAGGCGGCGCACGCCCGGCGGCCGGAAGTCATAGTAACCCAAAACGGCCTGCCGCAGGTCAATATCAATGCACCTAACCGGGCAGGGATATCGCATAATCCCTACAAGCAATTTGATGTTGACCAGAGAGGCGCCATTCTCAACAACTCAGCGGTAATGACCTCCACCCAACTGGCAGGGATGATACAGGGCAACCCCCGGCTTGACCCGAACGCAGCGCCGGCCCAGATCATTATCAATGAGGTAAACAGTAGCAACCCCAGCCAGTTGCGGGGTTTTCTGGAGGTGGCCGGTGGCAGAGCGCAGGTGATTGTGGCCAACCCATCGGGAATTGTGTGCAACGGTTGTGGCACCATCAATGCCGGACGCATGACGCTGACCACCGGTAAGCCGCAATTGAACGCTGACGGCAGTCTGGCGGGGTATCAGGTAGAGCGTGGTTCGGTGCATATTGGGAGTGGAGGACTCAACGGTGATCCTCGCCATGACACCAAGTATGTCGATATTCTGGCACGTGCGGTGGCAGTGAATGCTGGCGTTTGGGCCAAAGAGGAACTTTCAGTGGTGGCGGGCCGAAACCGTATTAGTGCGGATGGTAAGACGGTTATGCCGCTGGGCGCGGATGGCAAGGCTCCTGAGTTAGCGATAGACATGGGACAGATGGGCGGCATGTATAGCGGCCATATTCGCATGATAGGCACCGATGCGGGTGTAGGTGTGCGTAATCATGGGGGACACTTGCAGGCAGGCAAGACGTTGATCGTAAGCAGTGAAGGTCGGCTCAGTTGGCAGTCGGAGGCTGTGGAGGCCGTCACTCAAGCTGGTGGCGATGTCACCCTGACCGCCAGAGATGGTATTGAACATCACGGTAAACTACACAGTGGCGGGCAGCTTGTCGTACAAAGCCGCGAAGGCGACATTCGTCAGTCAGGTACTCTGGCGGCAGCTGGCGACATCCAGTTGGCATCTGACCGAGGCATTCAGAGCAGCGGGCATTTGCTGGCAGGCAGCGATGTAAACAGCACGTTGACGCGCAAGGCGGATTTGACACTGAGCAGCCAGGGCAATATCCAAGCTAGAGGCAGTTTGCTGAGTAAAAGCGATGTCAGCGTGACTGGTCACAGGGTTGATGTCAGCCAAAGCAATCTGGCGGCCAGCCGTGTCGTGATTACGGCACAAGCCGGCGGCGTTGCCTTGCAACAGGCAAAGGTCGACAGCCGACAACTCACGGTGAACACCTCGGGCAATATTGAGGCGCAGCAGGCGCAGGTACTTGCTGGCCGTTGGGCGGTTGACGCTGACAGCTTGTTCACTCAAGGGGCTGTCTGGTCCCAGGTTGATGCTGGGGAAAGTCGTTTTGCGCTGACCGGTGTGTTGGATAACACCGAAGGCAGCATTGAAACCCGGCAACTTAGCCTGAATGCCGCTACCCTGAACAATCGACAAGGACGTCTGGTGGCGCTTGACGGCACGGCGCAACACTGGCGGGTGAGCGGCCTGCTGGACAATCGCGACGGCGGGGTGGTGGGTAGCAACGGTAATTTGCTTCTTGAGACTGGACATTTGAATAACCAGCACGGTACGTTGCAGAGCCAGTCAGCACTGAGCATCACGGCGGGAGCGGATATCGATAACGGCAAGGGCAAAATGCTGGCCGGTCAACAGCTGATCTTGAACGCCGCCGGTAGCGTCGACAACCAGTCTGGGGATGTAAGCGGTGAATACCTGCATATGACGGCACAAAGTCTGAATAATACGCAGGGCAAGGTAGTTAGTCAGGGACGTTTGCAGCTTGACACCCGTCAGGCAATCGACAATCAGCGTGGTACGTTGCAGAGTCAGTCGGCACTGAGCATCACGTCGGGGGCGGATATCAATAACGGTCAGGGCAAATTGCTGGCTGGTCAACAGTTGACCTTGAACGTCACCGGCAGCGTTGATAACCAGTCCGGAGAAATGAGAGGTGAAAACCTGAAGCTGACGGCACAGAACCTGAATAATACTCAGGGCAAGGTGATCAGTCAGGGGAGTTTGCAGCTTGCCGCCCATCAAAAGATTGACAATCAGCAAGGGTTGGTTGAGGCCGGTGATGTGCTGGATATCCGCACCGACGGCAGCTGGAATAACCGCCGCGGCATCGCACAAGGAAGCAAGCAGGTTTTAGTCTCCGTGCATGGTATCGACAACACCGACGGCAAACTGCAATCGGGTGGCGATCTGACGCTCGACAGTACGGGGGATGTCATTAATCAGGCAGGCACCTTGACGGCGCAGCAACACCTCAACTGGCAGGGCGGCACGGACAGCCTGTTGAACAATGACGGGGGCAAATTGTTCAGCCGCGGTGCGATGTTGCTGAAAGGCTGGCAGCTGACCAACCGCCAGAAGGGAGTTGTTCAGAGCCAGCAGAAACTGACGTTGAACACCACTGGCAGCATCGATAACCAGTCCGGAGAAATGAGCGGCGAAAACCTGAAGCTGACGGTACAGAGCCTGAATAATGCGCAGGGAAAGGTGATCAGTCAGGGGCGTTTGCAGCTTACCGCTCATCAGTCAATTGACAATCAGCAAGGGTTTGTCGAGGCCGGTAATGCGCTGGATATCCGCACCGACGGCATCTGGGGCAACCGCGGCGGCATCGCGCAAGGGGGCAAGCAGGTTGTGGTCTCCGTGCATGGCATCGACAACACCGGCGGCAAACTACAATCGGGTGGCGACCTGACGCTCAGCAGTACGGAGAATGTCATTAATCAGGCAGGCATCCTGACAGCGCAGCAATACCTCAACTGGCAGGGCGGTACGGACAGCCTGCTGAACAATGATGAGGGTAAATTGTTCAGTCGAGGTGCGATGTCGCTAAAAGGCGGGCAGCTGACCAACCGCCAGAAGGGGTTTATTCAGAGCCAGCAGAAACTGACGTTGAACGCCACCAGCAGCATCGATAACCAGTCAGGAGAAATGAGCGGTGAGAACTTGTATCTGACGGCACAGAGCCTGAATAATACGCAAGGCAAGATGGTCAGTCGGGGACGTTTGCAGCTTGGCACCCATCAAGAAATTGGCAATCAGCAAGGGTTTGTCGAGGCTGGTGATATGCTGGATGTCCGCGCGGACGGTAGTTGGAATAACCACGGCGGCATCGCACAAGGGGGCAAGCAGGTTGTAGTCTCCGTACATAGCATCAATAACACCGACGGCAAACTACAATCGGGTGGCTATCTGACACTCAACAGTACGGGGGATGTCATTAATCAGGCAGGCACCCTGACGGCGCAGCAACACCTCAACTGGCAGGGCGGTACGGACAGTCTGCTTAACAATGACGCAGGCAAATTGTTCAGCCGCAGTGCGATGTCACTGCAAGGCGGGCAGTTGACTAACCGCCAGAAGGGGTTTATTCAGAGCCAGAAGGAACTGACGTTGAATGCTACCGGCAGTGTTGATAACCAGTCTGGAGAAATGAGCGGCGAAAACCTGAATCTGATGGTACAGAGCCTGAATAATACGCAGGGCAAGGTTATCAGTCAGGGGCGTTTGCAGCTTGCCGCCCATCAGTCGATTGACAATCAGCAAGGGTTTGTCGAGGCTGGTGATGCGCTGGATATCCGCACCAACAGCAATTGGAATAACCGCGGCGGCATCGCACAAGGAGGCAAGCAGGTTGTAGTCTCCGTACATGACATCGACAACACCGACGGCAAATTACAATCGGGTGGCGGCCTGACGCTCAACAGTACGGGGGATGTCATTAATCAGGCAGGCACCCTGACGGCGCAGCAGCATTTCAACTGGCAGGGCGGTATAGACAGTCAGCTGAACAATGACGGGGGCAAATTGTTCAGCCGTGATGCAATGTCACTGCAAGGCGGGCAGCTAACCAACCGCCAGAAAGGATTTATTCAAAGCCTGCAAGAACTGACGTTAAATCTAACAGGCAATTGGGACAATCAAGGCGGAAAATTGGCCAGTAGCGGGAGCAGTACGGTGAATGCTCAGAGCCTCCTCAATGCGCAGGGGGAAATTCAGGTACTGGACACGCTTGATATGCAGTTCACTCGCGCACTAAATAACAGCAATGGTCGTATCTTCAGCAAGTTGAAGCAGTCCCTGCGTGCGGAAGATATTCTTAACGCTCAGGGATGGATAGGTAGTCAAGGTAGCTGGTTCGCCACGGGTAGCTGGTTTGACAACCGAGAGGGCAACGTGCTGAGCCAGCAGGAGACAACGCTTGCAGTAAGCGAGCTGAACAATCAAAAAGGCATCCTACAATCGGCGAGCGCGCTGGTGTTACGTGTGGCACAGGATATTGATAATCGGGTTGGTAAAATCAGCGCCCAGGGACGGCTGGATGTGCAGGGCATTAAAGAGGGTACAGCGGTCGGAAGATTACAGAACGCCGGTGGGAAGCTACAGGCCGACGATGGTCTTGTTGTGACGGCACAGGGTGTGGACAACCAAAATGGCCTACTCTACAGCCAGAAGCAGATGCAGCTGACCTTAAAGGATACCTTGGATAATCGTCAGGGTAAGTTGAAAAGTGGTGGGGATATGCAGCTTGATGCGCAATTGCTGCTGAACGAGATGGGTTCGATGGACAGCCAGCAGCAGCTTGGGTTGCGCATTTTGGGATTGTTGGACAATACCCGAGGTATGGTGAGAGGCAACGGCGACCAGCAGATATCGGCTGAACGGGTTGATAACCGGCAGGGGGTGTTCAGCAGCCGGGGCGCTCTTGAGCTTGCCGCGAGTCGGCTTGATAACCCGGACGGCATGATTATCAGCCAAGGTGCTGGTACTTACCGCATTAACGTGCTCAATAATCAGCATGGCAAAGTTCACAGCAACAACACGCTAACACTCAGTGGCGAACAGCTGAACAATCAGGCAGGACAGCTGATATCAACCAAGGCGATGCGTCTCGGCAGTAAGCAGCTCAATAACAGCGGGCAGGGGAAAATCACCAGCCAGGATGCGCTGGTTGTGCAGGCCGATCGACTGAACAACCGCGAAGGCGGGCTGCTGTTAGGCACGATACACACCGACGTGACTGCTCGCGAGCTGGACAACACCGCAGGACGTCTGCAAAGCGCTGGAGCCCTAACGCTGTCGCACCTTAACGTGCTGGACAATCGTCAGGGGTATCTCTTAGCCAACAAAATACTCAACATCAATGTCGGTAACACCGGTGCGCTTTCTGTACTGACACTATTCAATCAGGGCGGTACCGTTCAGAGTGGGGAGCAGCTTGTGGTCAATGCCCACACTTTGAATAACCAAGGCGGGACATTGCTCAGCCAACAGGCGCTCACGCTTGCCGTGCAACAAGACTACACCCATCGGATCGGCGATACGCTAAGCAGTAACGGAGCGATGACCTTCTCTATTGCCGGTGTGCTGACTAATCAGGCCGACTGGTTGTTGCCGGGTAACCTGATTGTCAACAGCACCCATTTCACCAACCTAGGTGCCTTGGTCGGGAAAACATTGCAACTGACCACTGGGACATTGCGCAATTTGGGGCGTCTGGAAGCCGACAACATGATGCTCACCAGTGACATTTTGGACAACCCGGCGACCATCATGGGTGATGACATCACGGTGCGTAGCCGGGTCATCGACAACTATGGGCGCGATGCGGTGATCGCCGCCACGGAGAGTCTGAACTTGCATGCCGGCGAGCGTCTGACCAACCGGGATGGCAGCCTGATCTATAGCAGCGGTACTCTACATCTTGGCAGTGATGACAAGATTGAGAATCGTGCGAGTCGCATTGAGGCTGACGGGGATATCTGGGTTGAGGCCAAACGGCTGGATAACCTGCGCGAAGGGCTCGACATCACGCGTGAGGCGGAAAAAAGCGATTACAAATGGCACCGTTACAACTACAACTGGCGCTCTTACGGTTCGACGGTCAATACCGACAAAAACACCGTAATGCCTACCACACAGCGTCTGATGTTCCGCGATGACGCTGCGGTGGAAAATAGTCGTTACGGTACCCTACTGGCTATCGATGCTACCGGCAAACGAGCGCAGGTGCGAGTGAAGGATAGCAGGGGGAAGATGCGTGAGCTGTGGGTGAACTACTTGGCTCTGACGCCGGGCAGCGACGGCGGCTACGACATGACGTTTTATGAGACGCGCGGTTTTCGTCAACATGCGGTGCCGACACCTTATCACAACACGGTCTGGCGCGAGCACAACCGGGGGCGGATTGAGCAATGGGACCCGGAGAAGCATGTCGACATTGCAGATGCGCCCTTTGTGACTGACTACAATAATTTCCGTGAACGCTCGACAACCGGGACGGTGACAAGGGACAAATTGATGTCTGCGGGTACCGGTGCCCATATTTTGGCGGGCGGCAACATGGTGTTGCGCATTGCTGATCAGCTGCTCAATGACGCCAGCACCCTCAGTGCCAACGGCGATCTGTCGATGAAAGGCGACGGCAAGGTCACCAACCGGGGCTATTCGGTGAACGAACGGTATCAAGAGTACATTGTCGATCACTACGACAGGGACACCAGGCATTGGTACCCAACCTTCAACCGTGACGAGACCAGAGCGTTGACCACCATTGACGGTATCATCACAGGGCATGGTAACGTCACTATCAACGGCGCACATTTGGAAAACACCACAGTCAATCAGGCGCAAATCAGTAGCGTCGATGCGGCACAGAAGGCGGCGGAGGCCGAACGTGCGGAATGGGAACGTAATCCACTGGCGGTGACGGTTGATGGGGAGGATTGGCAGACGGGAGATACGAAACTGACGCCAAGTAGCCGACCGCTCACACCGGATATCCTGCCATTCACACCGGGCAGTCAGCCGCTTACACCGGATATCCAGCCGCTCACGCCGGGAAGTCGGCCGCTCACACCAGACATTCAGCCGATTACGCCGAGTAGCCAGCCACTTATACCGAACAACCGGCCACTCACGCCGGCCGAACTGGCACTGACCAATAAACAACATCTCGGCAGTGTGGCAACATTTGTCCCTAATAACGGTTTGTTCCGTCAGCACCCGGCTGAAGGGAGTCCTTAT
This sequence comes from Photorhabdus hindustanensis, assembly GCF_002968995.1. Classification (NCBI taxonomy): domain Bacteria; kingdom Pseudomonadati; phylum Pseudomonadota; class Gammaproteobacteria; order Enterobacterales; family Morganellaceae; genus Photorhabdus; species Photorhabdus hindustanensis. Next base: position 4,215 of record NZ_PUWT01000074.1, on the reverse strand, counting down.
TTGGTGGTGACCGACGAACGTTTTACCAGCAGAAGCCGGTTTATCAGCAGCGATTACCTGCTGCAACGAGTGGGATATGACCCGGTGCAGGCGCATAAACGCTTGGGTGACGGGTTCTATGAACAACGTCTGGTACGTGAGCAGGTGCTCAAACTGACGGGTCGTCCTTCTGTGCACGGCGAAGATGCTATGGAACAATACCAGTCGCTGATGAACAATGGTGTCAAGGTGGCAAAAGATTTCCATCTGGAACCAGGTGTGGCTTTGACGCCGACGCAAATTGCGGCGTTGCAGCAGGATATCATCTGGCTGGTGAGTGAGACGGTCGAGACTGCTACCGGCCCGCAGACAGTGTGGGTGCCCAAGGTCTATCTTGCCAACACTACTTTGCGGCTCACTGGAGATGGCGCCCTGATTGGCGGAGGCAATCTGAAGCTGTCAGCGAACAGTCTCAACAACGCCGGTAATCTGTTTGTTGATAAGGCGCTTAACATTGACGCCGGTCAGTTCCTACATCAAGGCGGCGATATCCGTGCAGACAGCATTAATGTGCAGGCGGATACTCTTACCCTGAGCACCAATCTACAGGATGCGTTGCGTCAGGCAACGATGAGTGCACGTGAACTCAGCCTCAGCGGCGGGGATATCCGGCTGCAAGGAGCCAAACTTGGCGCCACGCAGAACCTCAGTCTGCACGTGCGCAACAATCTGGATATCACTGCGGCCAGAAGCACTGCCACGGCTGACCTTGAGGTGATTTCGGGAGCGATGGGCAATCGCAGCAGTAGCGGTATGGAGGACCCCGGAAAGCGTATGGCGCAGGTTAGCGGTGAGTGGCAACAGGCACTTGGCAGTACGCTGAATGCCGGTGGCGACCTCAGCTTGGCCGCTGGGCAGGACATTATTCTGCAAGGGAGTCAGGCTAAAGCTGGGGGAATTACCCGCTTGCAGGCAGGTGGGGACGTGAAATTACTGGCGGAAACCACTACCAACCGCACACATTTGGATGCCAACAGCAGCACTTCATCGGTGAGTAACCGTCGTGAGGAAGACCGACTGCACCTCAGTACACTGAGCGGTGATAAAGAGGTGACAATTCGGGCGGGAGAAAACCTGGTGGCTGAAGGGGCTCAGGTTGACAGTCAATCAGGCAGTATCGGTTTGAGCGCACAAGCGGTTACCATTAAGGACGCCAGTCAGCACATTACTGACAAGGATAGTGAGCGCAAGCGTGAAGGCAGCACGAAAAGTCAGAGGGAAATGGAGACTATCAGCGATAGCGCTGTGGGCAGCACCTTTAGCGGGCGTGATGGCATTACAGTCGTGGCCCACGAGAGGGATATTACAGTCACGGGCAGTACTCTGCACAGTGAGCGGGGCGCACTTGCGCTGCGGGCGAAAAAGGACATTACGCTTAACAGTGCCACTGAGCGTGATTATCAATTCTCGGAAGAGCGTTCAGAGAAAAAAGGCTTCTTATCGAAGAGCAGCAGCCATACGGTACAGGAAGATAGCGTCACCCGCGAGAAAGGCACTCTGCTCAGTGGCGACAGCATCAGCATCACGGCGGGCAACGACTTGGCGGTGAGTGGATCAGCGATAGCCGGGGATAAGGATGTGACCTTGCAGGCGGGTAACAACGTCGATATCACTGCGGCCACTGAAACCCAATCCCACTATTTGCTGGAAGAGAAGAAAAAGAGCGGACTGCTTAACAGCGGGGGGATTGGTTTTACCGTGGGCAATCAGTCCACCCGTCATCAGATCAATGAAGACGGCACTACGCAAAGCCAGAGCGTTAGCACGGTGGGCAGCAGCCAGGGCAATGTGAGCATCACAGCTGGCAATCGCGCACATATCGGCGGTGCGGATCTAGTGGCGGGCAAGGATCTCAGTATTACCGGCGACAGCGTGCAGATTGACACGGGGTATGACAAGCGCACTCGGACGGAGACGTTCGAGTCGAAACAAAGTGGGTTAACCGTGGCGTTGTCAGGGACGGTGGGCAGTGCGCTCAATACTGCGGTCAGCACGGCACAGCAAGCCAGAAAAGAGAGTGACGGGCGGCTCAAAGCCTTGCAAGGCACTAAAGCGGCACTGTCTGGCGCACAAGGTTATCAGGCCTGGCAGCTCAGTCAGGCGGAGTCTGCGAAAGCTGATGCCATTAATCAGGCGGGCGGTAAGGCCGACAAACCGAACGACACCATCGGTATTCAGCTCTCTTACGGTAGCCAGTCATCGAAATCCGAAACCCGTACTGAACAGACACAATCGCAGGGGAGTAGCCTGAGTGCGGGGCAGGATATCCGCATCAAGGCCACCGGAGACAATGCGGTTGCTGACAGCGGCAATATTCTGGTCAAAGGCAGCAGCCTGAAAGCGGGTCGTGATATAGAAATGGACGCTAAACGTGATGTCGTGCTGGAATCTGCCGAAAATACCCAGACTACCAGAGGTAAAAACAGCAGCAAAGGCGGCAGTGTCGGTGTGGGGCTGACTGCTGGGCAGGGCGGTTACGGTATTAAATTCTCTGCCAGCGTCAATGCAGGCAAAGGCCATGAAAAAGGCGACGGGGTGACCCACACTGAAACATTGGTCGATGCGGGTAATCAGGTCACCCTAAAATCTGGGCAGGATACGACGCTGAAAGGGGCACAGATCAGCGGGGATAAAGTGACTGCCGATGTCGGCCGTGGCTTGCACCTGCAAAGCGAACAGGACAAAGACAATTACGACAGCAAACAGGAGAATGTCAGCGCTGGCGCTGGCTTTACGTATGGTTCGATGAATGGCTCGGCAAGTGTGAATGCCAGCCGTGACAAAATGCACAGTAAGTTTGACTCAGTGAAAGAGCAGACGGGTATCTTTGCAGGTCAGGGCGGTTTTGATGTCAAGGTCGGTGAGCATACCCAGTTGGATGGTGCGGTGATTGCCAGTACGGCAGATAAAGACAAAAACCGTCTGGAGACGGGGACGTTGGGCTTTAGTAATATCGAAAATAAAGCGGAGTATAAGACTGAACATCAGAGTGTGGGGGTTAGCACAGGTGGCGCGATTGGCAGCCAGCTGACGTCCAACATGACGTCAAATATGCTGGCGGGCACCAATAGGAGCGACAGTCAATCGTCCACGACTCATGCGGCAGTAGAAGACGGTACGATTATCGTGCGTGATAAGGGCAGGCAAAAACAGGATATAGCAGAGCTGAGTCGTGATACGAAAAATGCCGCCAACGGTCTGACACCTATTTTCGACAAGGAGAAGGAGCAACGACGGCTGGCACAGGCGCAGGCTATCGCCGAAATCGGTGTCCAGGTGATGGATATCTACAATACCCATGAGGCGATTAAGGCGACGAAAACCGCGACGGAAAAGCTGAAAGATCCACAAACGCAGTTGAAACTGAAACAGGATGCTGAAGAGCAACTGAAGAAAGAAGGTAAAGCAATCGATGCGAAAAGCCTTGCTGATCGGGCATATAAGATAGCTTATGACGGTGCCATAAAAGATCAGGGTGCTGATATTGGCAGCTCGAAGCGTCAGGCTGTCACGGCCGTGGTCGGCGCACTTCAGGGACTAGCCGGGGGTGATATTAAGGCCGCGATTGCCACTGGTGCGGCACCGTATCTGGCGAATGCGGTGAAAAACCTGACCTATAATGGTAAAAAACATTATGATGAACTGACGGTGGAAGAAAAAGCCACCAATCTGGCGGCCCACGCGATTTTAGGTGGGGTGATTGCCGAAATGAAGGGTGGTTCTGCCACTGCGGGGGCGGTGGGTGCGGCAGGCGGTGAATTAGCGGCGTCGGCCATTGCCAGTGTGCTCTACCCGGATAAGAAACCGGGCGAGCTGTCGCCGGATGAGAAGGAGAAAGTCAGTAATCTGGCGACACTGGCGGGAGGACTGGCAGCGGGACTGGCAACGGATTCGACAGCAGGCGGTGTAGCCGGGGCGCAGACGGCGAAGAATGCGATTGAGAATAACTTTTTGAGCGCGGAGCAGATAGACGACTTTGCGGCCAGAGCCAAAGGGTGTGAGGGACGCGGCGACTGCAAACAGATCACGAAGGAAATGGAAGATCTGAGCCTCAAGCAGCAAAAAGAGCTGATCGCGGTGTGTTCTTCCAATCCCGCCGCCTGCAAGGAAAAATACGGCGATATCCCGGCTAATGGTATGCTGGTACGTCAAGCCATCGATCGCGTACTGGGTGAC
>NZ_PUWT01000073.1:0-66166 GCF_002968995.1 Photorhabdus hindustanensis | reverse complement strand
CAGGCGGTAAGCGGGATTCTGGGGATTATAGTCCTTATAAATGACCCGATTCGGGGTCATGGAGACCCCCAGACGCACCTGATTAACCACATTCATTTCCGTGGCCGTCTCTATCTGCGGGTTGTAGACCAGCGGTAAATTGGCCGTCATCCCTAAATGGCTGTCGCTGAAAAACAGCTTGTCGTCTTCAAACCAGAAATTCAGCCCCTCTTCGGCAACTAACCGGGCAAAAAAGGCATAATCGGACTCCCGTTTTTGCGTCACATACTCCCGTGTGTAATGAAACTCATCCAGTTGGCAATCGAACAGGATGCAATGTTTTTTCAGTAAACTCTTGAGGATCTCCGGCACGCTTTGCCGATGATAAATCCGGCTGTCCTGATTCAAATTCATCCGCCAGAGCGCGGGCTGGACGGTGAGGGAATAAATAGTGCGATGAGCATGCGTATCCCCCCGTATAGCCTGTGTGACAACGCCGCTAACCTGACGTTGCTCAACATCGTTGAAAATCACCCGGAATTTCACCGATTGTAATAACAGTGATTCCAGATCAATATCGGCCCGTTTACTGACCAGCGTTAAGGATAGGGTAAATAATTCGGATAATTCCTCCTGTAAAGAAAATTCAGCTACCGCAAAAGTTTTCTCCGGCAAATCGGTAATATGACAGAGAAAGTGTAATCCATCGTTCATATGGACTCCTTATTTCTGATGTTGATGTTTATGAAATTGGTGACATAACCTTGTTAATCTGATTAGAAATAAATAAGCTATTCTGATAGCGTTACCTCATATTCATGTACATGAACCGAAAATCCACTAATTGAGTACCCTTATCAATCTTGCCGCCCGGATATTCAACCCATTCACCTTTCCCGTCAGTCACTGTAACCTTCGCCATTTTGGTTTCATCCAATTTAGGTTTAAAGATAATTTTCCATTTAGCTCCTGGAGTTAACATAAGTCGAAAAGGGCGCATTTTTGATACTTCGCCTTGTAAGAATACCCGGTTTGGTCGACCTTCAACTACTTTCAAAACAGGGTAAATAACCGGGCTAAAATCAATCGTATTCGATGCGGGCATTTCGCTAATGTTTGTCTGGACAGCATCATTGATAAATGCGATTAAACCGGTTGCCGAATACGGAATAGCATCTTTCACCAGATGGTGGACATCGGTATAACTGACTGACACAAAGGCTCGATTAATTTTCCATTTACACCGGCCACCGCCATTAAAAGGTAATTTCGCCTGAAAGTAACCGGTTTTAGGATCAGCCTTTACATCCTTCAAACGTAATCCGTTATAAGTCGGTACCTTAAAAGGCGACATATTGGAATCCAGACGATACTCAAGGCAATCTTTTGAGATATACTCTGCGGACACATGTGGTTCGGTATATTTTGGCGCTACCCCTTCTACGATGATCCATTGATTCTCTTTGGGCGGAGAAAGCGGCTCATTTGGATCAGCACAGCCTGATATTAAAATCACTGATAAGATCGATAAGTATTGTTTAATATTTATCATGGTAAACTTTTCTCAATTCCTACAGAGTTATCTATATAGCGTGTTAGGGCTAGATTGCTTTTGAAATTGCAATTTGCTTATTTTATGTATCGGAAGTTGACTTGTTGAGTATCGGTTTTAATACTCCCGTCAGGATATTCAACCCATTCCTTTTTTTTTAGTCACCGTGATCTTGGGTATTTTGGTTTCATCTAGTTTAGGCTTAAAGATAATTTTCCATTCAGCTTTTGGTACTAAAGTTAGCCGGAAAGAACGCACGTCGACTTCACCTTGTAAGAATATTCTGTTTGGATACCCCTCAACTATTTTCAGGATAGGATGAATGACAGGGCTGAAATTCAGGATATTCGATGCAGAGGTCTCATCACCGTCTGTTTGAGCTGCATTATTGATAAATGCAGTCAAACCAGTTCCTCCTCCTCCTTCATATATAACAGCATCTTTTGCCAGATGATGGACATCGGTATAACTGACTGACACAAAGGCTCGGTTAATTTTCCATTTACACCGTCCTCCGCCATTGAAAGGTAATTTCGTCTGAAAGTAACCGGTTTGCGGATCAACTGCCACTTTCAGACGAAGCCCGTTGTAGGTTGGCACTTTATAAGGTGACATGTCAGCATGTAGCTGATATTCAAGGCAATCTTTTGAGATATACTCTGCGGACACATGAGGTTCGGTATATTTCGGTGCTACCCCCTCCACTGTGATCCACTGATTCTCTTTGGGCGGAGAAAGCGGCTCATTAGAATCAGCACAGCCTGATATTAAAATCACGGATAAGATCGATAAGTATTGCTTGATGTTTATCATGGTAAGTTTTCCTCAATTCCTACGGCGTTACTTCATATTCATGTACATGAACCGAAAATCCACTAATTGAGTACCCTTATCAATCTTGCCGCCCGGATATTCAACCCACTCACCTTTCCCATTAGTCACAGTGACTTTCGCCATTTTGGTTTCATCCAATTTAGGCTTAAAGATAATTTTCCATTTAGCTCCTGGAGTTAATTTCAGTCGAAAGGAGCGCATTTTTGATACTTCACCTTGTAAATATACGCTTTTAGGAAATCCTTCAACCATTTCCAAAACAGGGTAGATGATGGGGCTAAAATTAATAGTATTTAATGCCGCAGTTTCACTAATATTCGTCTGGACAGCATCATTAATAAACGCAGTTAAGCCGGTTCCCGAATACGGAATAGCATCTCTCACCAGATGATGGACATCGGTATAACTGACCGACACAAAGGCTCGATCAATCTTCCATTTACATCGTCCTCCACCATTAAAAGGTAATTTCGCTTGAAAGTAACCAGTTTGCGGATCAGCCTTTATATCCTCCAAACGTAATCCGTTATAAGTCGGTACTTTAAAAGGCGACATATTGGAATCCAGACGATATTTAAGGCAATCTTTTGAGATATACACAGCGGATACATGCGGTTCGGTATATTTTGGCGCTACCCCTTCTACGGTTATCCACTGATTCTCTTTAGGAGGAGAAAGCGGTTCGCTAGGATCAGCACAGCCTGATATTAATGTGATTAACAAGACTAATAAACATTGTTTGATATTTGTCATAGTAAATCTTCCTCAATCTCTACGGTATTATCCGTATAGCGTGTTAAGGCCAATAGTCCATGTTTATTTTGTTGAGTGCAAATCAGAGTTTGCTTTAATTGATGATCTATCTGTAAAAATAGTGCATCGCGTTGCCGAATATCTGCAACAATATCGGCCCTCTCATTTAGAGTCTTTTCAAATAACTGTTCTTGATCTCGGAAAAAATGGTATTTACCCGGTGCAATCAATTCTGCCAGTCGTGCGCCAATGTAGCAGGCATATTTCCTTGAACGGTGAGCTGGGAAACCTAAGGCATCTTTTTCGGTCGGATTCTCATTCAACGGAAACCATTTGGCTTTATCCGCATCACTTATTTGCTTAAAAAATCCTTTTTGAATCTCACCAGCACTCTTTATATTATGCGCCGTTTCACTGTTCAACGATGGGATTAAATATAGCTTTGTTTTAGTAGGTAAGGTGGTTCTGAGCCGTATATGGTTGCTTGGGTTACGCTCTTCCAGCCATTCAATAACCAGATTGATTTTACAAAAGTGCACTATTTTTCCGTGATGCAGGAAAATTTCACCACTTTTAGTAAAATCCAGTAATTCAATAGGGCTGAATAGATAACCGAGTGGTCCCCAACAATTATATAACCAGTTATCCAGATTTTTTTCCGGTGGTAAAGAAGGAATAGGATCATCTTCATTCACATGACGGTAATGGGTGATATTTGCCAGTTCCTGTACCGCACTAACAGTCAACACCCGGGGCATTCCATAGCTGTAAAGACACGGATCATATTCTTTCAGTTGTGCGCAATGTAGTAATGCCAATGCACCTCCTAAACTGTGACCACAGACAAACAATCTTTTATTTTGAGCCAACTTGGTAATATCGGTGAATACTTCTTGAAGTGTATCACTGGGGACTCTTAACTTGCTAACTAGATTAAATGCCTCCCAAAAACCTTTATGTACTTTGCCATTATGAATAAACCCGCTGCATAGGGCTTTTTCATCGCAATCTAACCCCAAAGGTTGGTACGTAGCATCTGTCAGGATATCCTCCTTGCTGGCTGTGCCTCGCCAACTGATAATCACATCGTTTTTACTAGCCACATAAAACAGTTGGGTATCACCTCCTACACCATCAATATTTGATGAATCAATAAATTCCACCTGAATGTAACGTTCACTAAACGGCACATCGTAAACGACAGGCGTTGCTGACAATGTTTCCACTTTATAGGGCAATTTTGAAACATTCACCATTTGCCGGTTAAAAAAGTGTTTAACGGAGCCTGCTACATTGACATCCCCATCGGCATAGGCCAGCACGCTCATCAAACACTGGTTATAAGCATTCACAATGGAATACTCTTTTTGATGGTGTAGCAGCAGAACCCAAGCCCGGAATGGACATACCTCCAGCACATGCCGACAGTTGAGCGGACGGGAATAAAGCCCTTTGGGTTCCGGATCTGGGAAATGATAGGGCGGTGGGATGTCTTTAGGGTCCCACCCTTGAATCACTGGCAACCCATCACTGATCTGCCCGATAGTCACATAGCGATATTGATGGCCTTCAGCTTCCGCTTTTGGCTTCACCACCGAAGCCTCTTCCCCCCGTTTTTCCCGCAACGGACGCTGTTCCATCTCATCGGCCAACGATTGGGCGTGGATATACAATGTCACGGGATGAGCTGACAAGTCTTCTTCCCTGAGCACCCCGAAACCATCCGTCTTCCCTTTGCGCACATAATTCGGTAGCCCCTTGCTTATCAGGCTATAAGGCATATTAACCAGCGGCTTCCCCTGTTCATCCACCAACTGAAATTCCACCCAGTGTTTCAACAGCCTACAATCGAAGCATTCTCGCGGATCTAATGTACTCATCAGTGTTGTTTCCTTTGTTTACTATTACAGATAGGCACGCAGCCCGAACATCATGTGGTGAAAATCCCACAGAATTTCTCCCGTCTGGCTATCAATCACTTTCATCATCACAAAAGCCCTCATGCTGATGAAAAGCGTCATCAGGCGTGACACCACCAGACTGAACTGATGCATCTCCCCCTGACTGGCGTAACAATCCGGGTTCAATGTCAGGACGAGTTGATGGCCCCGCACTGGAACCCCTTTGTCCAGACGATCTATTAGGATGTTGTCCAGTCGAACGATACCGTCGATATGTTCCTGGATACGTTTGCTTAATGACTCGTCGTAGGAGAAATCGAATAGCCTGATAAGGTCTTTTAACGAATCAGTGTGAAAAGCCATCCAGGGTGACATGGAAAGGAAAGAGATGATTTTCCAGTTCGATCTATCTTCCTTATCCTCCGTTATTGATGGATGGCAGGCAGAAACCGGGGTGATATTGCTGACTTGCAGCCCCGAGGCATTTTCCCCCAGTTGATTGATAGCACTGATACCCAGATTAGCGGCTTGTGTCCGATAACCGGTAAATTGACAAAAAATGGATTGTGGCGGCAGGTTATCCGCTGGTTTGCCATTGCAATCAAAGAAGTGAAGATGTTGCAGGGTTCGCTGCAAAATATCGCGTTCCGTCCTAAGCTGATAATAGTAAAGAAACTCGGCGTCCGGCAGAAAATGGACGGTTGGAATAAACTCTTTGATAGGCAGATAGCGGTAGGGTTGCCCGCGCTCCTGCTCCGGCTCAGTTGATGTGTAAACGTGGTTCAGTTTGAATAGTTGCTTAGTCGAATCCAATGGGATTTGATAATGATTGGCTTCACTGTTTACCGAGATCTTCGTACTCATCGGCTCCAGATGTCTTACCGGCACGCAATCCAACAGAAAGGTTTGGGAAATATCGTTTAGCATCAGATGACCATCAAACCGAAAAATCAGCTCGAATGTCCGGTCTGCGTTCAACTCCACCAATCGACGATCTTTCTTGATATCAATCGTCACAAAATCATGTACATGGGGAAGGTAATAGTACTCAGTCATCAGTTGCAAGATAGAGTATGGCGTGGTTTTCATCGTCGGCAGGATGGCAACCTGCCGTGCGGTTCCCCACAATGCCGGGACTGGGTAACTTCTATCAAGCGTGATGGTTTTGTCCTGTGTTCGCAAAAAGACATCACACAGATGAAAGTCAAGCCATAAGGCTAATTCAGCGGCTTGCAGACGATCGCTGCCCAGAAAGAAATGCAGCGGTTGGCTTAGCCACTCTGAGGTATTCTCCGAACATTGCAGTGTTAGCGTTATCTCACTGTACTCTGGGGTTGCGTTCAGTTGCCGGTCAATCACCGCCAGTGGTTCGATATGCAGAGGGCAGCAGGTTTCAAAACGGATTTCTTCTTCTCCTTCCCCGGCAGAAACCAACGTCCCTTCGGGTAGCGTTAGCGCGGCCAGGTGATGTTTCCCAGCGGGTGAAAATTGAACGATGCTGGTGGGCAGGACCGGGCACATGGCATATGGCCAAATATGTGCCATCATCCCTGATGTGAGTTCGGGAAACTCATCCTCAATCTTTTCGCGAATACGGGAGGCTGACAGCGCAAAGCCCTGCATCACTCGCTCAATATCTGGATCACCGGCGCCCTCGGATAAAAAAATCTGCCAGATGCGGATTTTTTTTTGCGACTTCCTGCGCCAATTGCCGTATATATTGCAATTCTTGTAGGAATAGAGACTGTTTTTTATTCATAACACACTGTCCTATAAGGTTTTTATCTGGGAAAATGTTTGCGAAGCGATCAAGACTGCTCCACAAGAGGTTTTCATACCTTCCAGCGCAAGCCCTTGTTGATTAGTTCCGACTACGGACGAAGTTCCTTCCGCAATGGATTGATTCCCGCCACACATTGGACAGGACACCGGATCATTAATCCGCGCTACCCCTTTGCCCAAAACCTGAAAACGCTCATCACCGGCTAACACCGAACCACCATGAGAGGTTTTGTCACCTTGTCGTATGATATTTTTCAACATAAATCTCCTGCCAGAAAATGGAACTGATTGATTTCTTTACCCAAGAATTAAGGCAATAAAAATCTTATTACCATCGACAAAAAGCACCGCTTATGCCGTGGGTAATAGCGAGTTGAATGACAGGAAGACAGATAATGTATTCCTATCAATTAATCCCTTTGAATAAGGGAACAGGAGTCAAAATTTCCTTCATGTTACTTAGATGAAGGAGATTCGGTCATAATTATTAAATTATCATCAAATAGCAAGAAATAATTTCCATTTTTTTCATTTACAAAAAATAGAAATTTGTAACACTTTGTTACAAACTCAATAAAAGATTAAGTTATTGTAAATATAATGGATGATTTAATTGCCGGATATATTGACCATCTTACCCTACTTATTTTATCCCAATGTTAACCGATTTCCTATTAAGAATAAAAATGTCCTAATGATTCAACAGCCATAAACGTAATCCTATCGATTAATAACTACCTTCTCTGATTCACTCAGATCATCCTGTATACCTTTTTTATAAATCAACAGCAATCCAATGTGTGAAACGCCAACTTTGTGGTAATAAATAACTGCTCCATACAAGAAACACTATCTATCCATAATTTACTGTAACTATTTTATTTTACACAATTTATGCACGTAATGGGAATTAAGAAAAATTTTGGTTTTCTGACATAATTAGATCAAGAAATTAAAAATGGAATCATTCTCTTTTATTCTAATGATTCGTTATAATCATTTAAAATCAAAGATAACCATAAATTTATTATTCCAACATAAAATTAATATTCTATAAAAAACGCAGAAAGAAAAAATTACAATATTAAAATTAACCATCGATATAAAGATTATTGTAATTGATACAGATCACAAACTCTAATTTTCCCATTGAAACCCTGTCATAAAGAAAATAAATTATATTTTAGTCAAATATGTAAGCATCTTTGGCAAAATTTATTTCCATAAAACATAATTTCAGAGGTAATACTATGTCTAATTGGTCTGGAAGTGTTCCAGCTAACGCTGAAAACGGTAAATCCACAGGACTTATTCTCAAACAAGGAGACATCATATCTATTGTCGCTAACGGATGGGTGAGATACGGCAAAGAAAATAATATGATATCCGCACCTCAGGGTAGCATCACGCTCTCTACAAATCCAGAATACAATCTCGTTGCAAAAATTGGTGGCAAAACCTATAGGATTGGTAATGGCGTGCTCCATAAAACGGTTCCCGTAGATGGTGAATTGGTACTTCTGTTCTCTGATACACCCGGTGTATATTACGATAACTCTGGAGAGTTTCGTGTCGATGTTATAATAGAGTCTCGGCATTCTCCTCTGGAGGAAAAAAAATAAAAACTATATGAATACGTATTGCCAATATAATAAACAGTCCCATTGATATCATGCCAAGTGAAAAATCACATCATTTCACTTGGCAGATAAGAAAAAGGCCGCATTAAGCATTCAAAAACTCCCCGACTTTTAAAGCTACTTGAAAGTAAGCATTCCACCCTTGTACTAACAAAACAGGCCACGCAATGCGCAGCCGTTAATAAATTACACTACTGAATTAAGTAATCAGCGTATTACTTTTCCCGGACGCCTTCGATAGAGATCAGTAATTCCGCTTCCTGTGATTTAGGCCCTAAATCTTTTTGGAAATTAAAGTCTTTCAGTTTGATTTTACCGTAAGCGTCAAAACCTGCGCGGTAACCACCCCACGGATCTTTACCTTCACCCAGTAGTTCTGCATTCAGTACCACGGGCTTTGTCACACCGTTTAAAGTCAGATCACCTGTAACAATATATTTATCCCCCTCTTTTTTCACTGCGGTTGAGGTGAATTTTGCTTCAGGATATTTATCCGTATTAAAGAAATCTTTACCACGCAGGTGCTTATCACGTTCAGCGTGGTTAGTGTCCAAGCTGGCTATTTTGATTGTCACATCAACTTTATCCGCAGCCGGGTTTTTCTCATCAAACGTGAAAGAACCATCAAAATCTTTAAATGTTCCATATAGCCAGCTATATCCCAAATGCTGAATACGGAATTGAATAAAGGCGTGCTGGCCTGGTATATCAATTTTATAATCGGCAGCTAATGCCGAACCTGCATTCAGTAACAATGCACCCGCAGTCAGACCAAGTAATGTCTTCTTCAACATATTCTTCTCCATAATCGTCTTTTGTATTATTCAGGACGGAAACCTAGCATCCGCTTTAAGGTTGCATCACGATCAATAAAATGGTGTTTTAATGCCGCAACAGCATGTAATAGCGATAAAATTACTACCGCCCAGGCAAGGTAAAGATGAATCATTCCAGCAGTATCTGCCTGTTCGCCCTGACCCGTTAATGTGGCTGGCACAGTAAACCAGTCAAAGACAGCTATTGACTGTCCATCAGCAGTCGAAATTAAATAACCACTAATCAAAATGCTAAACAGTAAGATATACAACAAAATATGCATTAAAACAGCACTGACTCTGATTAAGCGGCTATAACTGGTTAATGGCTTGGGTGGTGGAGAAACAAAACGCCAGATAACACGTACAACCATCACTATCAGCAGTACTATTCCGATACTTTTATGAATTTCAGGTGCTTTATGATACCACGTATCGTAATACCCCAATGTCACCATCCACAGCCCTAGCGCAAACATGCCGTACACGACCAAGGCAACCAGCCAGTGTAGCAGGACAGATAAATGACCAAATTGGTTAGAAGTATTCTTCCAAAGCATAGTCGTTCCTTTTTAGATCAATGCTGATGAGCTTTTCGGGATTCATTAAATCATAAACGATATTAATTTCTTTTTTATTAAAAATTTCAACAAATAATTTGCAAAAGATTTTCAATTTTAATCAATGAAATTCATTTAAAATAAAAAACATTAAATAACAATAAGATAGAAATAAATCACATTAAAAATAATGCCCCAAAAACATATAATATATATTTTTTTATTATATTTGATTTTGAATTTTAACTAATGTAAAAATCAAATATATTATTTCTTTATAATTTTCCGTTTATAAAAAAAATAATCTGATGTACTCGTACCCGACGAGCCTAACACAAACATGCCTTTATTTCGTATGTTCATTACTGGAACAATAAAAGTGAATAAAACATGAGGTACATCACTATTTACGGCAATAAATCTTACAGCATTAATCATGTAATAGTGGTAAAAATAACATCAATAAATTATCAAAAATGAGGTTTTTTATGTCAAATAGCATTTTACAAGCACTCACTTTGCTGAAATCAAAAAAATGGGTCGACTTGACGCATAGCTTCGATAAAGATTCTCCACATTTTTTTTATGCTTGATTCAGCAGAATTTAAAACACTTTTTGATTATAAAGATGGCTTTTTTGTTCAGAAATTTTCTTTTCCCGGCCAATATGGGACTCACATTGATGCTCCCTGTCATTTTGTTCCGAATACCCGTTATGTTGATGAACTGGAATTAAAAGAATTGGTTTTACCTTTAATCGTGCTTGATCAATCAGAAAGAGCAAAACAGGACCCTAACTTTTCACTCTCTAAAGAAGATATTCTTAAATTTGAAGAAGAATATGGCGTTATTGAGGCAGGTACTTTCGTTGCGCTCAGAACGGATTGGAGTAAACGCTGGCCATCCCAGGAAAAAATGGACAATAAAGATGATTCAGGCAATAACCAAATACCTGGGTGGGGAGTAGATGCCCTTAAATTTTTATTTGAGGAGCGTCATGTTAAAGCCATTGGACATGAAACATTTGATACCGACGCCGCTAAAGACTTTAGAAAGAATAATGCCTTGTTGGGCGAAGATTATGTCTTAAAGCAAGATACTTATCAGATAGAACTGTTGGCGAACTTAGACCAAGTACCTGTACGTGGCGCAGTCATTTTTAATATCGTAGCCAAACCTAAAAAAGCCTCTGGTTTTCCTGTTCGTTCGTTTGCCATACTTCCATGACCGTTCATTCTCTTATGCCGTATATTTATTACGGCATTATAGTCACGATCATAATTTTTCGAGGAAACGCGTTTTTTCTCTTCGCAACTTGGCACAAAGCAACAGTAAAGTGGTATGTCATGTGTTGAATATGGTATAAAACCCGCCGTTTTTTCTTATGAACCATTTTGCAAAGGATATTGTTTGCTACAATATACCTATTTCTTGTTCGTCATTTAAGGTAACCAGGTGAATATTCAGGCGATTCTTTCAGAAAAAGTCAGCCAGGCGCTGATTGCAGCAGGTGCTCCAGCCGACAGCGAAGCTCACATCCGCCAATCCGCGAAAGCGCAGTTTGGCGATTATCAGGCCAATGGAGTGATGGCCGCCGCGAAAAAAGTGGGTATGCCCCCCCGACAACTGGCAGAAAAAGTTGTTAGCCTGCTAGATCTGCAAGGTATCGCCAGTAAAGTTGAAATCGCCGGCCCCGGCTTTATCAATATTTTCCTTGATCAAGCGTGGATTGCAGCGAATATCGAAACTGCCCTGAAAGATGAGAAACTGGGCGTTACTCCAGCCGAATCACAAACTATTGTTGTCGATTATTCCGCCCCCAATGTAGCGAAACAGATGCACGTTGGCCATCTGCGCTCCACTATTATTGGTGATGCTGCCGTCCGTACACTTGAATTCCTCGGTCATAAGGTTATCCGCGCTAACCATGTGGGTGACTGGGGAACCCAGTTTGGTATGCTGATTGCCTATCTGGAAAAAGTGCAAAATGAAAATGCCAGTGATATGGCATTATCCGATCTGGAAGCTTTCTATCGCGAAGCGAAAAAGAATTACGATGAAGATGAAGAGTTCGCCATCCGCGCCCGTGGCTATGTGGTGAAGCTGCAAGGCGGTGATGAATATTGCCGTACCATGTGGCGCAAGCTAGTGGATATCACGATGGCCCAAAATCAACAAACCTATGATCGTCTGAATGTCACGCTGACTAAAGATTCTGTCATGGGTGAAAGTCTGTACAACAATCTACTGCCCGGTATTGTCGCTGATCTGCAACAGCAAGGACTGGCAGTCGAAAGCGATGGCGCAACCGTGGTTTACCTTGATGAATATAAAAACAAAGAAGGTGAACCGATGGGCGTTATTATCCAAAAGAAAGATGGGGGTTATCTTTACACCACAACAGATATCGCCTGTGCGAAATACCGTTATGAAACCCTGCACGCTGACCGCGTTCTTTACTACATCGACTCCCGTCAACATCAACATTTGATGCAAGCCTGGACCATCGTTCGTAAAGCTGGTTATGTGCCAGAATCCGTGTCACTGGAACACCATATGTTCGGCATGATGTTGGGTAAAGATGGCAAACCATTTAAAACTCGCGCCGGTGGTACGGTCAGATTGACCGATCTATTGGACGAAGCCATTGAACGTGCCAATACCCTTATCCGTGAAAAGAACCCGGATATGCCAGAAGATGAACTGAAAAAAGTGGTTGAAGCTGTAGGTATCGGAGCCGTGAAATATGCAGATCTCTCCAAAAGTCGTACCACAGATTACATCTTCGATTGGGATAATATGCTCGCTTTTGAAGGCAATACCGCACCTTATATGCAATATGCCTACACCCGTGTTGCCTCCATCTTCAAGCGTGCGGAAATTGATGAAAGCAGCCTGACATTACCCGTTATCCTCAATGAAGAGCGTGAACAAGCATTAGCCACCCGTTTGTTACAATTTGAAGAGACCATCACCACCGTCGCTCGTGAAGGTACGCCACATGTTATGTGTGCTTACCTGTACGATCTGGCCGGTCTGTTCTCTAGCTTCTATGAACACTGCCAGATCCTCAATGCTGAAAGTGAAGAGTTGCGTCAAAGCCGCCTGAAACTGGCGCTCCTGACCGCTAAGACATTGAAACAAGGTCTGAATACTTTGGGCATTGAGACGGTAGAACGGATGTAACAGGATAATCGCTGTTTTCTGAAAATTGGCGTGATCGGGTATTATATTGCCTTATCACGCCAATTAATTAGACTTTGGCCGATAACACAGCAGTACGTTCCCGCTTGATACTTAATTCAATTCTTGCATGGATGATATTTGCAACCACTTTTGGTATATGCCGGATAAAGAAATGATCAGAATCCACAAAGTGAATATCAATCCCACCACAAGTATAATTTTCCCACGCCAATATATCCTCTTTTGACATCGTTTTATCCTGTCGCCCATAAATCAAAACGAGTTCTGATACACTTTGCTTTGGCAGCAAGTAACGTTTCATATGGTAATTGATCGAGAAATCATTACGAATAACAGGAAAGAACACCGCCTTCAAATCTTCATCACTAATGATCTCATCATGAGTTCCACCATATCTTACCAATAACTCGCTCAATTGAGTATCGGACAAATTAAACGGATCTTCTTTAAAACTGGTAATATGTGGAGCCGCTTCCGCAGAAATAAATACGTTTGCTGGAGACTGATTCTCATTGTTTAATCGGTTAGCTAATTCATAAGCAAATAAGCCGCCGTTGCTGTGCCCAAATAAAGAGAATTGCTTACCATTAATCAGACGCTTCATTTCTTCATGTACTGCTTGCAAAATATTTTCCACATCTCGACTTAATGCTTCATCAAAACGGCTGCCGCAACCCGGTAATTGCAATGCATATACTAATATATTCTTTGTTAAACAGTTACTTAGGCTACGAAAAACTTCTGCCGAACCACCCGCATAAGGAAAACAAAATAAGATATGATCCGTTTTATCTGATTGAATATGACTTAATTTTTCAAACCACATAAATTATTCTCTCCCAATTAAATCTGTCAAAGTCAGCCGATCCATCATAGTAGCCGGCAAACTGCTTAGTCCCAACATTCTTTATATTTATTTGTAAAAAAACACGATCTAACACGCATAATTAATTTTTCATTAAAATATTATTAAACAAAGTGATTATAACTATCAGCTATCAATAACTTATAAATATTTACAACAATAAGATATTAAACAATTTATTTTTATTCATGAAACGGATTCAAGCATAAATTTAAATTTGAGAACATTAATAGTTTTAAATCGAAAAAATAGGAATATGGTAAAGTAACTTAGCTGATATCCCGGTAACTTCAGAAAATTCAAGCGCAGCTTGATCTCATAATAATTACCGGGATATCTCAATTTATTGAAACCCGCGGTGGGCAAAATCTTTTAGCCGAAAACCCATCAATATCAGCGCAGCAAAATAGCTGCCTGCCCCGGCGATAACCACCACCATTAATCGCAACAGGCGCATAGCCATATTTCCCTGATCCCATGCTGGCATCAGCCACAAAGTAACCGCCAATACAGCAATCATCACTGCAATTGCTACTACAAGTTTAAATAAGAACACACCCCAACCCGCTAACGGCTTAAAAATATTTTTCTTACGTAATTGCCAGTAAAGCAGACTGGCATTGAAACAAGATGCCAGACCGATAGACAGGGCCAATCCTGCATGTTTTAGTGGACCAACAAAGGCAAGATTCATTAGCTGAGTCAGAACCAAAGTAGCAATCGCAATTTTCACCGGGGTTTTAATATCTCGACGAGAATAAAAACCCGGTGCCAATACCTTAACAATAATTAGCCCCATCAATCCAAAGCAGTAAGCAATTAACGCTTTTTGGGTCATTGCAGAATCAAATGCCGTAAAATTACCGTATTGAAACAGAGAAACGATTAAAGGTTCTGCCAGCATACCTAAAGCAACAGCACAAGGCAGTGCTAACAAAAAACAGAGCCTCAGCCCCCAATCCATTAATTTGGTGTACTCCTCATGATTTCCGCTGGAAAAACTTTTCGCCAGTGAAGGTAAAAGAATTGTCCCAAGCGCAACACCCAATACACCAGAAGGTAATTCCATTAAACGGTCAGCGTAATACATCCAAGAGACAGAACCGGACACCAAAAATGAGGCGAAAATCGTATTAATAATTAATGAAATCTGGCCGACTGAAACCCCAAGAATTGCGGGTCCCATCTGCCGCATAACCCGCCATACGCCGCTGTCACGGAAAGAAATACGCGGTAATACCAGCATGCCAATCTTTTTTAAATGAGGAAGCTGATATAACAGTTGCAAAATTCCTCCGACAACCACCGCCCAACCCAACGCCATCACCGGCGGATTACAATAAGGGGCGACAAATAACGCAAACACAATCATGCTGATATTAAGTAACGTCGGAGCGAAAGCAGGAACAGAAAATCGATTCCAGGTATTTAATATCGCACCTGCCAATGAGGCCAGTGATATCAGAAAAATATAAGGGAAGGTAATTCTTAACAGATTTGTTGTCAGCGTAAATTTATCGGCGGTATCGGTAAAACCGGGGGCAGTAACATAAATCACCCACGGCGCGCTTAAAATCCCCAACACAGTAACAATGGCCAGAATTAACGTCAACATACCGGAAACATAAGCAATAAACGTCCGAGTCGCTTCATCACCTTGTTGGTTCTTATATTCTGCCAAAATAGGCACAAATGCTTGAGAAAAGGCGCCTTCGGCAAAAATACGACGCAGTAAATTAGGCAGTTTAAATGCGACAAAAAAAGCGTCCGCTGCAACACCTGCCCCAAATATGCGGGCAATAATGGCATCTCGGATAAAGCCCAAAACCCGAGAGAACATGGTCATAGAGCTAACCGCAGCCAGTGATTTCAATAAATTCATCGTATTTATCTCAAAATCATGTTAGTTGATTTCTGAACTGTCTGTATGACAGTGCAAAAATGGAAAATGGATTATACACGACTGAGATACTTGTAAACTGCCGGTGCTTTTTAAGTTGCATGTATTAGTGCAAAAAACCACCAAGCCACACCATCTTAATCCAGCTTGCTAAGCTACCTATCCAATAGTGGACGATTAGATATTAACTTTAACTTACTGATAGTTAAAGCATATATTAATAAAGCGACAAAAAACCTGTTTTAAGAGAAACAATATTCCTTTAAAATCAATAAATTATTATTTAACATAAAATTATGTACGGACTCAAGTTATATGAATATTTATTTTCACTCACTCTTTTTTATCTATTTTTTTCAATTAGATTGTTATTCTTATTAAATAGGCCAATTAGGATAATACCTATTTTTATGGATTAAAAAAACCATTCAAATTATTTTCATAACAATTAGCTAATAATAAAATATCCAATGAATTATTTAAAGGAATAAGAATATATTTACTTCCAAAGTAACAATATTGCATTTATTACGTGAATCTACCAAGGTTAATCATTCACTTTGCTAACAAAAGCGGCGAGTATACATAAATCCACGCTTATGCACTAGAACTCATTAACTTTTATAAGCTGCCAATGTAACATCGTATTCGGCCTAGATGATGGCGACTTGCAACTAGCCTTACTACAGAAAGCTCAAATAGCCACTTCAAAAAACGCACCAACCGAAGTCAGTGCGTCAAATAAGTCAACTCACTAAAGCTTACTCAGGATAAAACTCTTGTTTCTAAGCTGCCTGTTCGGCAGTGAACCTGATGCAGTTTCTTCCGCTGTCGATGAAACATTTCTAAGCTGCCTGTACGGCAGTGAACTATAATCCTTCTTAGGTTTCTAACCTAGCCCTTTTCTAAGCTGCCTGTACGGCAGTGAACAAACAGAGTGTGATGACCAATATTCTCGTTCTTTTCTAAGCTGCCTGTACGGCAGTGAACTGTTACATATTAACTTCAACCTACTGACGATTAAAGCATATTTTAATAAAACAACGAAAAAACCCTTTTTTACAAGAGAAACAATATTCCATTAAAAATCAATAAATTAAAATCAGCCCTTAAAAAAGGGTCAAAAATAAGGTACGGGGAAGGCTAACTTTCAACGATGGTTTAATTCATCATTACTAATTTAATTTACTTTATTTGGTGACAGTACAGCTTAATAATCAACTTTTTCCACTCCATTTGTCATCTGTCAATGCGGTTAATACGTGATCTTGCCAAACTCCATTAATCATCAGGTATTTCTTGGCATAACCTTCACGTTCAAAACCCAATCGTTCCAACAATTTTCCACTACGATGATTATCCGGCATATAATTAGCCATAATCCGATGCATCCCCTGTTGACGTTGCATATAACGAATAGCAGGTTGTAAAGCTTCATACATCAGCCCTTTTCCTTGCCACTTTTCACCAAGCGAATATCCCAAATAACAGGCATGAAAAGCCCCTCGCAGAATATTACTGAAATTGGCAACACCAATAACTTCACTTTCATTTGGATCAAGTAGTAGAAAATGAAAAGCCGCGCTCTGTCTTTGCATTTCTATGATTAAATTCAATCGGTTTATCCAACCGGAAGGCTGACAATGACTTCTATCTCTGGTCGGTTCCCAAGGTTTAAGAAATTCGTGATTTTCTGAATAATACTCAGCCAAACGATAAGCATCCCGCTCGTACACCAAACGTACCACCATTCGTTCCGTGATCAGACGAACTTTCGGTAAAGTGGAACTATAACCAAACATTATTTCTCCCTAACTATACCCGTCATCTTTCAAGTTGCCTCTTTGTTAGCTGCACTCACTCACCCCAGTCACATAGTTTCCTATGCTCCCAGGGATTCGTTCCCTTGCCGTCGCGATGCATCTTGAAATCCATAGGGTATATATTAATTTATCCGTTAAAAATTTAAGCTATTTATCTGTAAAAAACAGCTTCCAACCATTACTTTACGATAAAAAAATATTATCCATAACTCACTATCCTAATGATCGAATTAAGTACAAAATATAAAGCAACTATATGGTCCTCCCTATTTTACTACTCCAATGGTGAGCAATGTCACTGGTTTCACAAGCACGTAGCCTGGGTAAGTACTTCCTGTTATTCGATAACTTGCTGGTCGTTCTGGGTTTCTTCGTCGTATTTCCTTTAATATCAATACATTTTGTTGAGCAACTGGGTTGGGCCGCGCTAGTTGTTGGCTTTGCGCTTGGTCTACGCCAGTTTGTACAACAAGGTTTAGGCATTTTCGGCGGCGCAATTGCAGACCGTTTTGGCGCGAAGCCGATGATCGTCACCGGCATGCTATTACGTGCTCTTGGTTTTGCTTTAATCGCCTTAGCCACTGAACCTTGGATACTGTGGTTTGCCTGCATATTATCCGCACTGGGGGGGACCTTATTTGATCCTCCCCGGACCGCATTGGTCATCAAACTAACCCGACCGCACGAGCGTGGCCGTTTCTTCTCGCTGCTGTTGATGCAAGACAGCGCTGGCGCGGTTATCGGCGCATTGATTGGTAGCTGGCTGTTGCAATACGATTTCCAACTTGTCTGTTGGACAGGTGCCGGTGTTTTCGTTCTGGCAGCCATCTGGAACGCATTATTCCTCCCTGCCTATCGAATTTCAACTACCCGCACGCCCATCTGGGAAGGGATGCGGCGCGTTATTAAAGATCGCCGCTTCTTCACTTATGTCTTAACGTTGACCGGCTACTTTATGCTGTCTGTCCAGGTGATGCTGATGTTTCCGATTATTGTCAATGAAATCGCCGGAACACCTGCTGCGGTAAAATGGATGTACGCGATTGAAGCAACCCTATCGCTCACTTTACTGTATCCGATCGCCCGCTGGAGTGAAAAACGATTCCGACTAGAACAACGTCTAATGGCCGGGCTTTTCCTGATGAGCCTAAGCATGTTCCCTGTCGGTCTGATTGGTGAAATAAATACCTTGTTCGGCCTTATTTGCCTGTTCTATCTCGGTACCGTCACCGCTGAACCTGCCCGTGAAACATTAAGCGCTTCACTGGCTGATCCGCGCGCGCGTGGCAGTTATATGGGATTCAGCCGTCTTGGATTGGCTCTGGGCGGCGCCTTGGGTTATACCGGCGGTGGTTGGTTATATGATACCGGCCATGCGCTGCATATGCCGCAATTGCCTTGGTTCCTGCTTGGGATTATTGGCTTGATAACGTTGTATGCTCTGCATCGTCAATTCAACCAACGTAAAATTGAATCTGCCATGCTGAGTGGCAATTAATGAGGTAAAATCTGCCCTCCAAAATATAAGGAGTTGATATGAGAAAATTTTTCTTGGGGGCAGTATTACTGCTAGCGGGGTTAATCAGTGGTTGCGATCAATTCAAAGGTGTCAGTATCAGCGAAGAACTAATTAATGGTTATCTGGCAAAACACATCCATTACCAGAAACAGATTGAATTACACGGTATTGCTAACGCGGATATTGAATTGACAGAACTATCCAGCCAAATTGGCCGAACAGAACCAGACAAAATAGCGTTAACCGGCCGTGCAAACGTAAATATTACCTCCTTGCTTGGCCCAGCTAAGGCTGACATGAAACTCACCCTGAAAGCACAACCTGTTTTTGAGCAGGAAAAAGGGGCTATTTTTCTGAAAGCATTGGAAATCGTTGATTACCAAATCACACAGGAAAAAATGGAAAAACCGATTAACGCATTAGTTCCTTATCTGAATAAATCACTCAGCGCTTTCTTTGATACTCACCCGGTTTATGTATTGAAACCAGATCACAGCAAAACTGAAGCCGCCGCTAAAACATTAGCAGAAAGGTTAGAAGTAAAACCGGGCAAATTAGTTATTACGCTGACCGATAAATAATTTCCACCGAGACATAGCAAAAAGGCAAATAATTCCAAATTATTTGCCTTTTTATCATTTTAAAATTAAGAATCCAGCTCTTCTCTTAACGCCTGTAACGCTTCACGAGTAATCACTGCTAATGTCCGGTAGAAACCGGTTGTGGCATGGGCTTCCACTTTCCCCAGAAATTGCCCACACCACGGCAGAAGATACTCATCAAACAGCTCAATCTGCCCCTGAACCTCATCTTCTGCTGCCTGATCCTCCAACCATGAAGCACTTAATAGCAGAGAACCAAACTGATCGACTGGCCCATCTGACAACGGCATTCCTCGTTCAATCAGAAACTGGCAAATATCGTTTTCACTCTCCCCGGTATAGTCAGAACGGCAACTTGGTACACTAGCATCATCTCCATAAAACAGTGCCATATAATCAGCTTGCATTGCTGACAGATCACAATTTTGTTGCAAACGATCCAACAACGCATCTTGTTCCAATGGCCATGATTGCTTCAATTTACCTTCGACAACCATCGTCAGAAGCGGTTTCAGGATTGGGTCTTGCGGTTGACGATTAAATAAAGTCCCTAAAATACGGCAGACTATTGAAAATTCATTCATCTCAGTTTCCAAACAAATAGCAATTTTGCCATTATTGTCTCTAATAGCCGCCCCTACTGTAAAGAGACGTTATTAATATCCTAGTTCTATGTCCACAACACCGGTTGGTAATTCCCCCTTTTCAATTCGCCGAATATTTTCACTAATCGTATCCATAGCAATATTGGGAATAGTGATAGCCGAAATATGTGGCGTTACCGTTATACGAGGATGAGTCCAGAACGGGTGCATCTCTGGTAGTGGTTCCTCAACAAACACATCCAATGCAGCCCCGGCGATATAACCTTTATCAATCGCCACCAACAGATCATGTTCTACTAAATGGGCGCCTCGTGCGATATTAATCAGATATGACTTTGGTTTTAGTTGGCTAAACAGCGATAAATTCAGAATACCACGGGTTTTTGGTGTATCGGGCAGCAAATTGATAAGCGCCTTACTCCCGGAAAGAAAATCGCCTAATTGATCCTTACCATGAAAACTAACTATATTATTAATCTGTTTTGGAGTACGGCTCCAGCAACGTACAGTAAAGCCAAGCTCAACTAACGTCTCCGCAACAGTGCGTCCCAGAACACCGGCGCCCAACACGCCCACGACAAAATCCTTGCGATCATGGGGTACGAGTTGTTTCCACATCCTCTGCCCTTGTTGCAACTTATACTCATCCATGCGCCGCAAATAATGTAAAACCATTGCTACCGTATACTCCTGCATTTGCCGCCCCATCCCCGCATCTTCAAGCCGCATCAGTGGCACGCCGGCGGGTAACATCCCTGGTCTTTGTTGCTCCTGTTTCAAAATGGCCTCTACTCCTGCTCCTAAAGTAAAAATCCCCTTCAATCCAGAGCGATTTGCCAACATCTCGTAGGGAGGCGCCCAAACCATTGCATAATCCGCATGCTTATTATCGCCGCGTTTCCATTGACGGACATTGATATTGGGCAGTCGTTGCTGCATACCTTGAATCCACTGAGCAGCATCAAAAAAGGGGTGGTAAAAGATAATATCCACGATTATTTATCCTCATCTTACATTTTCATACAGGTTATCTGATGATTGAGTGTAGGTTGCAAGCCCCTTTGTTAATCATCATTACGAAAATTTTGAGAATGTTAAGTAGTTAACGAATTCATTTTTTTCTTATTGAGGAACTTGTACTTGTCTATTTTAGTGGTGTTAGTGGGTGTGAATTCATCGAATTGATTCTTATTTAGCTAACCAATCAAAAAACCAAAGAAAAGTATCAGAAGAGTGTTGACGCTTGTAACGGTTTTCCCTATAGTAGCGCCCCGTTGCAGCGACGATGTTAAACAAAGTTGCTGGGATGAAAAAAAGATGGTGAGGTGTCCGAGAGGCTTAAGGAGCACGCCTGGAAAGTGTGTATACGTGAAAACGTATCGAGGGTTCGAATCCCTCCCTCACCGCCAGATTCGAAAGAAAGCTCAGGTTAAATACCTGGGCTTTTTTACTTGTATATGCCCCCGATGCAGGGAGGGTCGAGAACCCTCGACTAGGGTTCGACAAAACGGCTTGCCGTTTTGGACCGCCAACGGCGGCCCGCAGGGTGAGCGCAGCGAATCCATCCCTCCCTCACCGCCAGAATTGAAGAGAAGCTCAGGTTAAATACTTGGGCTTTTTTAATTGCATATACCCCCGATGCAGGGAGGGTCGAGAACCCTCGAACAGGGTTCGACAAAACGGCTTGCCGTTTTGGACCGCCAACGGCGGCCCGCAGGGTGAGCGCAGCGAATCCATCCCTCCTTTTCCTCCAGACCTTAGCTCAAATGATGTTGCGTAATAGGGAACACTTTGTTATAAGATTTCTTGTAGCGCAACACGGAGCGATAAGGAATGATAAAGAGTTTCAAGCATAAGGGACTGCGCCAATTTTTTGAAAAAGGTGTTTCTATTGGAATTAACCCTCAACATGCAAACAAACTCCGCCAACGACTCGCTGTTATTAACGAAGCTGAGGATATAGGGGAAATCAACCTTCCCGGATACAATCTACATCCTTTAACGGGAAACAGGCAGGGACAGTGGGCAATTACCATTTCAGGAAATTGGCGTGTGACATTCGAATTTATCGATGGTGACGCGTACATCGTTAACTATGAGGATTATCATTAATGAAAATGTTTAACCCACCTCACCCAGGCGAAATTATTGCTGACTCTTTGGAAGAACTAGGTTTAGGAATTCGTGATCTAGCGCGAGCATTGAATGTTGCTCCGTCTACGGCTCAACGTCTAGTATCGTGCAAAGCAGCAGTCACGCCAGAGATGGCAATAAAACTGTCTAAAGTACTTGGTAGCTCTCCACGATTGTGGCTAAAACTGCAAGAAACTTATAGCCTTGATAAAGCAGAAAAGATAGTTGATATCTCCAAACTGACACCATTATTTAAACCTATCCATGTATCTCATACCTAAAAGTCAACAACCTGAGCTCAGATTTACCACCTGGGCTTTTTTACTTGCATATACCCCCGATGCAGGAAAGGCCGAAAATTCTTAATTCTTCTCAACTAAAAACAAAACGGTCCGCTTCGTATCATTTTGTTTTATATTTATGAGTACATTATCTTTACGCCAATATTCATCACGCCAGTATTCGTCAAAATATTTTTCAAAACCCATACTTTCAACATATTTTATCAACTCTGATTTACTATTCAAATTCACATTTGAAAAAACAATTTTGTTAGTCATTGCCGGTGTTCCATCAGGTGAATTATAGTATATGAGATAATCATTTGAAATTAAGGGGATATTTTTAATCTCATCAAAGGTAAATATATTATAATAAATAAAATTCTCTTTTGTATATGACAAGTTAATATTTGCAAGCGACATAATAAAAATCAGAGCACATCCAATGAGGATGGATATCACAACAATTATACGGATAAAACTACTCAATCGAAATCCCAGCATATTCCACACCTAAATTAACCCCGGTCTTTTCGCTAATATGTATGATATCATGACTTGTTTTTATATCACTGATGGGTGATATAGTATTTAAAAAACCAGGTAGAGACGTATAATAAGGTCTTGCATTATTTGGATATTTCTCAGGATTAGGAAACAATAATGGCTTAAAAATTTTATTTTTATATTTTCCTATCGGGCCATAATAATCCCATCGTTTAAATGCTTCCTCTTTACTTACTACGCCTAACTGAGATAAATAATCAATGCCATTTACAGCCCGATAAAAACCAAGCAAATTAGAAATTAAATCTTCACCACTATAACCACTATCCGTAACCCAATTAAAAGGAAAAGAGTCTTGGTAGGATTCAAATAAATGAGTTGTATACATCATAATAGTAAGAGCAGCTTTCTTCTTACCATGTAAAGACAAACCCCGCCTGACTTTCCATCTTGTTATTTTAGATGTCCCATATTTACGCCCCTTCCCCATATATTGGACATATCTAATAGTAAAATATGACTCCTTAGTATCATCACCTACATTTATAGCAGCCATGAGTTTTCGTGCGTCATCACCTTTAGCATGTCCCAAATCTACCCATCCTAACTTCTCTGTGTAAACCAGTCTTCCGTGTTCTATATCAAACCTTGTGGTCATTATAACTCCTGTAATTTATTAGTGAGCTGTATGAAAACTTCGGTTCACGTACGGTTTCGTTCCACCTGTCAAACTGTCACTTTCTGTAGAATATGATTATCCACTGTACCTGTAAAGTTTATCCATTTAGAACTGGGTGATAAGACACTGTTTTCTACCTATCATACTTTATTTCTAAATCAGCTATTTTTTCTTCTGAATTATTGGGAACCTGATTAAGTTTCCCTGCCAGAGAATTAATCTGCTTTTTGATAAGTGGTGGCTACCGTGTTGTCATTTCTATCCAGTGTTTGGGGTTATTTCATAAATATCCGTGCTTTTTGCTTATATAAAAAACCACCCGAAGGTGGCTATTGTCGCCTCAAACATCTTCATCCAGTTTTTCACGATCTAGTTCCAGTAACTCTTGGAATTCCTTTAATCCCCTTAATTCCTGGATTTTATTCTCGAAATCTGGGATCGTATGAACATCTGGACTCGTATAAATCAGTCGACTGGTTTCTATGCCTTCTTTGCCACACATTATATGTATATCAACTAATACCGTATTATTATCATAACCTATAGACATAGTTCCATTGTATTTGAGCGCATTTTCAAATTCTTCTTTTGATGGATACGATGATGCATCTCCGTACTTTTTCTCTAACGATTTGCTTACTGGTTTCACCAAGCGGCCAATATTAATCTCTAATCTTTTAAATTTTCCATTTAAAAAAAATGCCATTGCTTCCTGCTTTTTGTTAGCAAACGAAAAGTCAGAACATGAATAAAGTGATACTTCTTTTATTTGCGGGCTTCCCTCAAATTTTTCAAAATCACATAATCTCTTCGAGAGAAACTCTTCTTCTGTCATGCCAAACTTTGCATCTTTATACCCATCAACTGCCATTGCACCAAAGCTCATCATTCCCAATGCAAGCATAACTGCCAATTTTTTCATATTATCTCCTTTTGCTTAACGCAATGATAACAATGAGAACAGTGTTAAGCCAACCCCACAAACCTCTATCAAGTCTCCAAATGTGGATGTTTGGGAGAATTTTTTCGCTATGCTCCCGGGGGTTCGCTACCTTGCTATCGCAATGCATCTTGAAATCCATAGGGTATATCAACTACCAAATGCTTCAGTTAAACTTAAAGCACACCCCTTTTGCGCCCTCGTATTAACGCGACGTAAAATTTCAACGAGCACGCCGGGATAGTTACCATATTCTCTGCTAATTATCCCGACATCATCGGTGACAATAAATGCGGGATAACTCGTTGATGACGCATCCATATAACTCATCAAACCCGGCGTTCCATCAGGTACAGGTTTCAACGTTTCAGGATCAAGCGCTCGCGCATATACCCACGGCGGAACATGTTTACGTTGCATCTCATCTTCAAAGAAACAAGTGTTGAGTTCAACTTGATTAAATATATCGCGGATTTGATTAATATCACTGAGGCTGAAAGTATCGAATAAAAGATGATTAAAGTCATCGCGTTTCAGGGATTCTTTTTCGTAATTTTTCCAGCCGCCCCCCGTTATGATATAAAGGTTCTTATCTCCAGAAAACAAGATATTTTTATCTTTCATATAATGACAGAGCAAATAAATAAAATATGGCGAACCGATAAGACAAATATCTTTCCCTTGATCTTTTATTCGCTCAAGATTATTCAATGTTTTAACAAAATCTACTCGCTCTTCTGTTACGGTGAATGTCGTAGGATATAGCAACTCCACCAAGCTCATAACATATTTAAACCAAATGTTATGAGCATTAAATCTATCAGGTCCCAAGTTGACCAACTCCATTTGGTGATCAAACCAACTACCAACATATTTCATGCCATAACTCACAGAGCCTAAAAGTCTCTCAATACTTAATCTGTCACGTGCCACCTGACTTTTTAAACCATTCGTGCCGCTACTGGTAAACCAACTTTCAATCTCGTTTTCATGAGACGTTAATAAGCGAGTAAACTTAAAAACTGATGTTGGGAATACAGGTATGTCATCAATGTCCATAATATTGTCATCGACTTTGTGTGCCTGACAGTAGTGACGATATTCTCGACAATGTTTGTAGTGATGACGAAACGCATCAAGCACAAGTTTTTTCCTGATTTTTTCTTGTTCATCATAAGACCAAGCCAACGGATCGCTCGAAAAAATCAAATCATCAATTTCTGAGCTTGCTGTGATTTCTTGTTTATCAACATATGAAGTCATACCTGTTTCACCTCTCCAGATAATATTAGAAAGTATGGCGGTACTGCTGTCATACTCTTTATTCCATGTAGTACTTATTATTCCATATAGTACTTATTATTCCATGTGATACTTCTTAATATTATCATCTACAATATCGATTACCTCTTTTTGGCGCATCAAGTCACTGATTGGTTCAAAGGATAGCAATACATCTTTTGCTCCGCACTTTTCAATTGCCAACTTAGCCGCGGTTATACATTCCGTATAATCTCCGACAGCGTTTTCTGTAATTATTTCTTCAAGTTTCTTTTCCAAATTTTCATTCGGATGCATTTCAAGAATATAATCACAGATAAATGAACGTGTCTCCTCTTTGGCTTTCTTACTATCTTCGTTATAGTTAACCAAGATCATTAACTGATGGTCTATCTCTGATAAGTCAACACCATGTTTATCAGCAATGGCTTTATACCTCTCAGCATATTCATGTCTAATATCATTAGAATCATCCCACTTAAAGATGAGGGGAATGCCTTTTTTAGCCGCCCATTCAACAATATGATGACTCGTTGCTGTTACATATTGCTTAGGCCCGCCGGGCGTATAAGCATGGGGGTTGACTGATATTTTAGGGAAACTATAAAAGTCGTTATCTGGATTACAATAACCCGTTGTTAAAGCATCGTTAATAATTTCATAACACTCTTCAAATAATTGCTGTTGATATCTATCTGGGCGATTAAAAAAATGCATTTCATCTTTCTTTTCGCAATCACTAAATCCTAAAACAAATCTCCCTTCACTCAACTGATCTAATAAGCCAGCTTCCTCCGCTATTCGGACAGGGTGATGAGTTGTAATGATATGATTCAATGAGCCAATTTTGATTTTTTCTGTCAGACCGAGTAAAAAACCAGAAACAGTTAAAGGAGCACCGACAATACCATTAGCTGAAAAATGATTTTCATATACCAAAATCTGTTTAAAATTCAACTTATCAACATATTCGGTTATTTCCTGCATGCGAGCTAAACTTTGCTCTTGAACAGTTGTTGAATTGATGAAGTTAAGGAAGAACAATCCAAATTTCATTTTATTTTCCTTAGCTAATTATAATAGCGAACGTTGTTTTTCTTTAAGAAACGGCATGACATCAGACTGGAAAAGCTTCATGGAAGCAATAATTTCGCCTACTGTTCCATTAGCTTCAAACCCACAACAAATATTTGATATTCCCGTGGCGTCAATGTCTGTTTGGATGATGTCAATGCACTCCTTCGGGGTTCCTACAGGATTAATTTCATAACTGTAATCAATGCGGCGGTTAGTATCTTTATGTCCTTTTAATACAAAGTCACGCCACTGCCCCTTATTGAAATCATAACCTTTTGTTTTATCTGAATCGTCAAAAATGGTCGTGGCATTCACATAGGAATCATACCAATGCCCCAGGAAATTCCGGCAAATTTCTTTCGCCTTAATTGAGTCATGATCTACAGATGTTATATATGATAAACAATGGTCGATATTATGAATATCGTGCCCATGTTCTTGAGCCACCTCATTATAAAGCTCCATTTGAGCTATCTTTTCGTTAGTATTTATGATCCAACTTAAGATCATCGGCAAACCGTGTTGAGCGGCCCATTCAGTGGTCGAGGCTGATTCAGCCACCACATAAACAGGCGCTCCACTTTTACTATATGCGGTCGGGTTTACTTTTACCTTATGGAACTTGATATGTTCATTGTCAGCTTCTACATATCCTTCCGTCATTCCGTTCTTTATCAACCCATACCAGCACTCCGTTAAGGCGCGAGTGTTATCCATATCTACGCCAAATACACGAAAGTCTTTGTTGTAAAGCCCCCGACAAATACCAAACCTGAATCGCCCTTTTGACATTTGATCCAATAAATTCACATCTTCAAGTTGACGTACTGGATGGGCTGTAGGAAGAACAATAGCCGCAGTCCCTACATTCAATTTTTTGGTTGCACCCAGTAAATGCGCAGCAGCGACATAAGGGTTACCCAGCAAACCAAACTCCGTGAAATGATGCTCAAGTAACCATACAGTATCAAAACCGCACTCCTCAGAGACGCGGCCTAATTTAACCAAACGCTGCATTACCTCTGTTTGAGAAAATTGGGGCGGTTGGTAGGTAAGTAAAAAATTGCCAAATTTCATAGGGAATCCTTATATTTCTATCCGAGCGATAGCGTTAAGATAGCGAAATCGTTTGATTCTCAATCTCAATTTTCATTCGGCGTTCATTGACTGTCGCAATAGTTAAATGTTCAAATGATGGTTCAGTGATATTAATATCAATATCCAAACTACCCTTATCCATCGCGATAGCGGCTTTCGTAACCGATTGATAAAAATTACGCAAGACTACTAAGTTCTCACCCAAATCATGTGAGCTTCCTAGCAGAGAATATATCTTGCATCGATTATTACGAATATTTGATAACAATGTGATGACTTCATCTTGCTTTACCCAATTGTCATTATTTGCAGTAAAAGCAATAAACGGTATATCCAGAGACCTCATGCTATTGATTGTAGAAGTTAAATCCTCCCAACCAAAATCAAGGCAATCTCTCGCAAAGACTTCAGCACCCAATTTATGGCCTTCAAAATCCAGATTATTCGGCAATTCATCAATAGGTAAACTGAGATAATCAAACCCTAACGCTCTTTCGAGAGTATATCGTAAGTTAACAACTCCAACCGCAGTAATTAAAAACGAAACATTGATTTCAGATAGGCTTGCGTAAACTATCCTTGCGGATAAGCTGGAAGCCAAAATACCACGGTGAGTTATTTTTCGTGCATTTAACCAATCAACCACGGCTAACAGGCTCTGTTTTCCTATAGACATGGTAAATTCATCTATTGTCCCTGAACTCAATCCAACATGGTGAAGTGAATCATAGCGGATTACATGAAACCCATTCCGCGATAAATATTCCGCCAGACCAGCAAAATGATCCATCCTTCGGGCAAAGCCAGACGCAATAATAATGGTATTCTTTCTCTTTGGGCTATTTTCTTCTGGCAGCGTTTCCCAGACATGAATTTTTTTATTTCCTTCAACGCAAATCACATGGTCGATGGTTTTATATCTGGCTTCATTTTCCATATTTTTTTACCTATTAAGGGACAAATACAAGGAACTTATCTTCTTCCAGGAATCGAGTCTGTTCTATTTCAACCGCAACATCCTTAGCCGTATAGTTAGCAGGTCTTTCATGAGAAATATATGTCACTAATCGTTGTAATGGCCTCATTCCGTCATGAGAACCACCAACTCGAAATATGTTACTCATTCCTGCTTCTACAATTCTTTCCGCACCTTTTAATGCTAATGCATCCCGATATTTAAATGATGACTCCCAGGGAAAAATAGAGACGGTTTGCGTCTTATTTTTTTGAACATAAGGTAATATTTGCTCAATATTATCGACATGATGAAGATACACACATCTGCCAAGTGGTTGATTAAATTCCACACCTGCACTCGACTCAATAATCATCCAACGTTGATGAACATCCACTTCTACTTTTAATCCAGCAAACAAGCTTTCTTTTTGGACTAATGAATAGGCCGCCTTTTCATCAAAATCTTTTTTGGCGTTTGGTAATATATGAGCATATAGATTAAGTTTTTCTATCAACGCTAGCTTAAATTCTTCATAATGATTTCCCATGTAATATATGTTTTGGGCAGAAAAACAAGCTTGTTGATCGTAAAAACAGACATCATGAGCCGCACCTGTCGCAGCAGACGTCAAATTATCAGGATTATCAATAATGCAAAAACTCTTCTTATGCCCAAATTTAATCACATCAATATAGGGTGGCGCATGCTCTACAGCCCAATTAATTGCCTCTTCCCCTCCCCAAGCAACAATAACGTCCGCATGTTGCATAATCTCTTTCGCGAGTGATGTATCACCTTGATGTTGCCAATATACAACAGACAAAGAGCGCGTTATTGGATGATTAGGGTCCACATCGATAAAACTCAACGCTAATGCACTGGCTGTAAAAGGATCGGCTGACGAGGTTTTTATAATGCATTGATTCTTGGTTAAAATGGCGCGCAATATAGACATAATCCCAGATAATGGGACATTACCTGCTAGTAAATGTACAGACTTACCTTTCGGAAAAGCCTTAATATAACTTTCATCCTGAGGTATCCACTCATCCATAATATGACGAGAACCTAGTTCATTGTTTACAACATCATAAAGACCGCCTTTAGAGCACAAGATCATAGCTATCCAGTTAGCTTCTAACTTGGCCATTGCTTCTGAATATCCCATATATTTTTTTAGGTCACGAATGTATGTCCTGCGTCTTGAATATTCTTCATTTTTCCATCTTTGTCCTACCGTATAGAGAAAAGTGATAATGTTATGCAACCGTAATTCATTATTTTCATTATAATCAATAATGTTTTTCACTTGAGAATTATTCAATATTGGCAGGTAAACACTATTATCACCAAAATTAATGGATTGCACTGAATCATCACTTTCGGGAAAGATTTCGACTTGGCCGTTAATAATGAATGAAATTTTTTTACTCATATTTGCCATCCATTTAATGGGGTTATTTCAACTTAAGTTATTGTTTAATCATCTTGCAAACTGGTCGTACCAATACTTGTTTTTTTATATTTTTATGTTACGACGATGTAAGTAATAAAATATACAGAAAATCAGATTCTGATTACGGGACACCTGACCTGTAACTTTCGTCAGAATATGATAACACTCTGAATTTTCTACCCAAATCTGTTAATGTGACTGAACGGATCGTCAATATAATATCTACCTCAGCTTTAATACTTGTTAAAATAGCAAAGGAAAATTTTCATATCAACAAGATTTGTTAATGAAAAGTTTAAATTAAAAGAGTCACTATTCTTCTATGCGTGATAATACTCATGCAAATTATTAGCCTGATAGTGCGATAGGTACCGGTCTGCAAAGTTGCGCAAAGCAAGGTGTGCGATCTCAGTTTTACTCATACCAGTGACTTTAACCAGTTCATCAAGCGTTCCGGCGCTGATCTCAGTGGGCGTATCCTTATTACGTAAACGGATCAGGAAACTGGCTGGGGTTTTTCCTTGAGTATTGTGCATAGTGTGTTCTCCGAACCATGTCAAAGTAATGTATATCAATTCCATATCATGATAGTACGTTGATATATCGTTACCAAATCCCCATCACTTATTCAACGTAATTATTAATTAACAGTATCCCTAAACACTGATATAATAGATTCAAACTTAACCTTTATACCGATATAACTCTTCCCACATCATGTTAGTTATTTGCTCAATATGCCCAAAACGCCCTGCTATTTTTTCCAATACTTGCGGTGATAATGTGGCTTCAAACTTCAACGCTAAAATAGATAAAGCTTTCCAGTGATCAATCAATTCCGTGCACTGTTCAATCAGAGAAGGCGCAATATCAGCTCTGATTAAAGAGTGTTTTAACAGGTTCAAATTAGGGATCACATACAATACGCTAATATGATCAAACAATCTTTTAGCCGCCCGGCAAGCTTCTTCCTCTGCCTGCTGAAACGCATTCAGACATAATTTGCCATAATTTTTCAACGCGTCATAATATTCAGGCAAGGTATTAAATAATTCGGCCTGACGCGTCAGTAATTCCCTTACCGGCATAGGCTCCTGATCTTTCAGTGAATCAACAATATAAAAATTACCCATATGATCATAAGTTTCATTGGGCACTTTATCAGAAAGCGCTAAATAAAATTGCTCAGATGACATCCATGCCTCACAAGCATAGGATTCCCGATCAACTACTAAAGAATCGAAGATACGCACTTGTGAATAATCATCTGCAATAGCGCTGATCAGCACGGCATGTAGATATTCTGGTTTATTGGCGTAAGCCTCAGAATAAGATAAATGCGCCGAATTAACCCAAGCAACGACGCCTTTCCTGTGGTGTAATAATTCATACAATTGACGACGCCAATGGACGTAATCTATCGGTAGTAAAACTATATCTGCACCCAAATTTGCTGTGCCAGTTAGCCCAACAATTTCAATCGAACAAGTATATTCAGGCATATTCAGTGCATCATAACCACTACGAAATAGATAACCATTGCCTGCTTCAAAGATCTCTGCCTCAAAAATCTCTTTACCCTGTAAATTAAGTAATCTTGTCAGGCTACCGGTAAAACAATTTATCGCGACATTTGCGTATGATTTATCCATCACATTTTCCATGAGCATTTTATCACCTCGATACAATGGATTAATTTATGAATAGCGGACCAGATATATTACGCCCTGTAATCACTATTATTTTTCCTCCAATATTATTTCAGCGGCTTGTGCTATATTTTCGACGAGTAAGTCAGGTTCATAATTCAAAGTATGTGCTAACAGCGCCAGAAGTAATCTCTCCATCCCAAACGCAATACAAGCGGAATGCATAGGACAGTCACTGGCACGACTGACAATATTGAAGTTGGTGGTAAATAAATCTCGGTGTAAATTCCGTGAACCAACGCTAACGTTGTATTTATCAAACCAAGGAATAAGTATTTCACACTTGACGCCCATTGATAACTGTACTTTACGAGTAACTTTAGAATGCTCTCCATAAAATACATCACTGGCTTTTTCTACCGAAAGAGAAGGAAACAATAATCGTAAGAATTTAACAGCTTGCCCAAATATTATTTCACAATGTGTTTCTACTTTTTCCTGTAGCCCCACCAATATTAACTCCCGCATGGTAAAATTCCCCATACGGGTCGGCTCATCTTTGGCCGGTTCATATCGATGGCACTGCCCTTTAGCCGTAAAATATTTCAGTTCCCAATCATGAGTACTCTCTGCTAAATGAGCAAAGGTATGATAGCAAGTCGATGGACTCAATACCCATGCATCCCCGCTATTTTCACTCATTGCATCGTGAGTTAAATGGGGATAAACATGCAATGGATTGCTAGGCAATTTATCAAAGAAACTGATGCGCTCTAACGTGGATCGAGGCAACAATGTGGTACATGTGTGTGAAGTAACAGATATTCCCTTACTTAAAACTTGTAAAAGCGCCTTATCAAGGAGTTCAGCAGCAGCATATAAACTGTCAGAAAACCGGTACCCGATAAGGCCATTCTGCGATTGCACAATTGATAGCAGCTTACGCTGTTGAAGTTCTTTCATCATATTTTTATATTACCTTTGCTGATCGATAGTTACGTTATGCTGCCCAGTAGACAATCTCTGTTTTGCAAAAGGATGTGTTTCTATATCATCAAATATCATCTCCAGATATTTTTCTAAAATGATAAAGAAACACATTTGATGCCAAAATCAGTTAACTGACATCTCAATCAGGACGCCATCAAGGTTATTCTTTCCATACGACAAACCCCTCAATATAAAGCTTATCCAGTGAGGTTTTCAAAAATGTCTCTACTGCAACCTCCGGTGACATAATAAGCGGCTGCCCCCTAACGTTAAATGAAGTATTCACCAGACAGCCATAACCGGTTATTTTCTGTACCTCTTTCAATAATCGCCAAAAAGTTGCGTTAATAGTACGTTCAACAAGCTGAATACGCGCCGTTCCATCAGCATGGACAATACCTGACACCGGCTTCATCATTTCTGGTTTTACTTTGGCGGTGCAAAGCATATATCGAGTTGGCGTTAAATTGCGGGTCTCAAAAATAGTGTCGCAATCCTCATCCAAAATTGCCGGGGCAAATGGACGGAAAGCCTCACGGAATTTCACTGTGCTATTAATTCTATCCTTTATTTTTTCACCTGCCGGCAGAGCTAAAATTGAACGGTTGCCAAGTGCCCTTGGGCCAAATTCCATTCGATCATGGAACCAGGCAATGATTTTATCTTCTGCGATATCTTGAGCCGCAGAAGCAAAATAATCATCATTCAGCCCCAAATAACGCCATTTCATGCCCGCATTGCCGCCATGCCGGAATAATACATTACGGACTTCATCGGTGGAGAAACGAGGGCCGAGATAAGGATTAAAGTAAGGATCTACGCCATTGTGGTATCCACCAGCCACAAAAAGCGCAGCGCCCAAAGCCGAACCATCATCACCCGATGCCGGTTGAACAAAGACGTTTTCTACACCATCAAGCTGACAAAGGGCTTGGTTTGCTTTGCAGTTTAAGAATGATCCTCCAGCAAGGCAAAGTGATGTTTCTCCCGTTTTTTGCAGCCAATAGGTCACTAGCTGTTTCAGCAACAGTGTAAATTTCTCCTGTAATCCGGCTGCAAAATCCTGATGAACATCCAGCAGAGGGTCATCTTCATTTCTCATCGTCAAACCAAACATATCGCTCAGTTGTGCGATTGCACCGGGAAAACCATATTCCGAATTGTCAAATGCTTGCGGTAACCAGTTTATCTGTATCGTTCCACTCTCTGCATCGAATTGAGCCAATTTATTGAAGATATCGCGGTATCGCTCAGGATTACCATACGCAGCAAGTCCCATGACTTTATATTCATCACTATTAAATACAAAACCAAGGAACCGAGTACAGATAGAATAAAATATTCCTAATGAAGAGCTAATTGGCTGACTGTACAATTTCTGGAATTGCTGGTCTTTAGCAAGATAAACACTTAAGGATTCTATTTCACCCATACCGTCTGAAATGACGCATAGTGCAGACGGGAAGCCACTGGGATAAAAGGCTGACGCCGCATGAGCCAGATGGTGATCTACCCCCTGAAAACGTGATTCAATATTCTGCCACCCCTCTGAGGCCAATGCATTAATCACAGTTTTTCCACTAAAAGCCTCTTCAAACATTTTCTGATTCGACATGAAAAAACGGCGATAATTATCATAATTAAAACCGTGGGCAATAACCTGTATATCATCTTGCGTAAGACCCGCTTCCGCTAAACAGTAATTAATGGCATTAGCAGGAAATCGGCCTGTTCCTTTTTCTCCGGTAAATCGCTCTTCCGCAGCCGCGGCAACAATTTTTCCATTAACCATCACACAGGCCGCACTATCGACTCCCTGACAAATACGCTCGTCTAATTTACCTACGCCTGGGTAATTTTCTCGCATAAAATGTTGAGAATTGGGAAGGCCGCTGATACCTAATATAATCATTTTCTTCACCTCCAAATTATTATACCCGTCATCTTTCAAGTTGCCTCTTTGTTGGCTGCACTCACTCACCCCGGTCACATAGTTACCTATGCTCCCGGGGATTCGCTCCCTTGCCGTCGCGATGCACCTTGAAATCCATAGGGTATGTTTTTCTTTCATAAAAATTAAACTATGCACTGCTTTATACTAATAGCCCATTTTGCATTACGAAGAATCAAGTCACCTTGCCAAATAGAGTAATGGCATTATTACCACCAAAACCAAACGCATTATTTTGTATATATTTTAAATTATTCTTCATTTCCATTTGACGAGTGATTAAATTAAATTGATATTCAAAATCCTCCGGTAAGATATTTGTTAGCGGCATAATTTGGTCCCTCAAAGATAAGCAAGCACTGACTGCGCCAATTGCTCCCGCTGTCGCCATCATATGTCCGATAGTGCCTTTAATTGCTGAAACCGCCGAATTCGGGAAATATTCAGAGAATATCGATGCTTCTACAGCGTCATTAGCCTTAGTCCCTGTACCGTGTGCATATATGCCACCTATATCTTTGGCTTCCACCCCTGCCGAATCTAATAATTTTTTATGGCACTGAGTGACACTGTTAATATCAGGATTGGTCGGATGTAATGCGTCATTATTGCTGGCAGTAGCGATCAATTCAGCATAAGGCGATTGATATTCACCAACGTGTTTTCTATTCTGCAACACCAAAAAAGCGGCACCCTCAGATATCGTAATAAAGCGTCTTAATTTCGAAAATGGACGGCACTGTTCCGCACCTAATGCATTAAGCATGTAAAAACCTGACCACACCTTTTTTGAAAAAGCGTCTCCGCCTCCAATGACGGATGTTGAGACAATGCCGGCATTCATCATGCGTAGTGCTGTTTCAAGCGCAATATTTGCTGACGCACAAGTATTATGTATCGTCATGGAAGGCCCGAATGAACCAATCGCATGAGCAACATTATCGGAAACGGCATGACTCGAATAGATATTCGAATGCCAATTTACCGGCATACCTTCAACTAATTGATCAAGAATATCCGCCTCAGCCTCATTATTGCCCACACACACCAAGGCATTGCGCAATTCAGCACACCCAGGCTGTAATCCTGCGTCCGCTATCGCTTGAAGTGCGGCATCGACAGCATATAGAGAAGAATCAGGGACCTGTGGGCCGGTACATTTCGGCGCTCTGGCTTTTATATCCAGACGCCGTTCAGCCGAAATTCTTCCAGCAATAAAATTTGGCTTCAAAGAGGGATAAATCGGTTCCAGTCGAGTAAAATTTGACTCGCCGGCACATAAATTTTTCCAATAACTTTCGACGTCTATACCAATTGGAGTAACGACGCCAAGACCTGTAACATATATTTTATCCAACATCGTTCTCCTTCTTCTTAATTGATACTGCGTCAGTTATCCAAAGTAATTTTTCCCCTTCACGATATGCCCTGGAATCCCAACACATTATTGAGCCAAATCGGGTTACTTTAGTCTCAATAAACACAGGAGAGTTAATATGCTCGATATCAGGATCGAAGGCCAACTCACCAAATTTGGCAAAAACATAATCGCCTGCTGTTGAAATACTCTGTTGCTGATGCTGCAAAATTAATGCTAAATTTCCCATTGCCTCGACAAGAATAATCAAAGGGGAATAATGGTATTTTTGCAAATAAGCAGCCTCATCGCGCAATGATTTCATATCCAGGCTGCAATTCGCTCTGCTTAATCCATCATTAACATAGACTATATTCGGTAAAAACCAAAACTCGGGTTCACGCAATGAGGGTGATAATAAAGAAGATGCGTAAAAAATTTTTTTACTTTCACCTTTTGCATCTTTGCCAGAATAATTCAGGAGAAAAGAAAAACAGCGTTGTTCCGATACCATTGCAGAAATTTTATTTTCCTCTTGGCGATATTGGATATTTTCATCAGGACGTATAAATTGGTGAAAAAATAGATTTCTTAAACTGATAAAATCGGCAGATGTGTCAGCCATCTCTTTACAAAAAGCAGCAACTGGCAAGATCCCCGGAACAACAGGATTACCGGGAAAATGATATTTGAATATTTCATCTTGAGGTGAAAAAACATGGTTAATATGATTAATCATCATTGTGTATAACCCTTACGCCTGAAGCATTCATGTTATCGATTACAATAAATACAACCGCATCTCCTTTTTTACTGAGCTTAATCGTCCCCATAAACTCATGAAACAAAAAGGCGCTGTTATATTCTTGATATTCAATGACATTATTATCTTTAACAACATGAATTAATGCGTCATTCTGATCCAACGTATTGTATATAAATACCTTCGTATCCGGTGACAAAGCATCACACCGTTTTTTTATCTCCCCCACTGTTAACCCGAAGAAAAAATCTGCCGTAAATTGTTTTCCACTCAATAGCGTTGCACACATCACACCAGAAGATATTGACTTCTGATTACTGATTTTCTTTCGTATATCATCAAGTGCTTCTGTGCAATAAACATCACCGAAAAAAAGGTAGCTGGCGCCTGTTGATCTATTATGCAAATTAAGCAACGCCTGCATGAATACCATTACAGGGGTTTTACTGCCTGCATTTAATGTACAGTTTCCTCCCGTCACCTTCTTGTCAATGTTAATAAAGGTTGAAGCTGAACTGGTGGTAGCATAAGGGAATTGTTGAGCCGATACCGTTTTATCATTGTTCATGACCTGCCGTTGAAAACGAAGCATCGCTTCAAGGTTGCCGTATTCTGTCCCCACAATCACCGATTCATTTTCTGCATGTCTATCTTCTGCAATAAACTGATTCGCCAAGTAGGTACAAACGCGGCTAAAGTCGTCACGAAAACGATCACCTTTATTGCTTACAAATTCAGAAATATCAGCGGGAAGAGAAAATTCCCCCTTTCTCTCACTCCGAAATATCTTCGGATAAATAGCTAAATTTTCCACGTTAAAAGTCAACATTTTCCCTCAACTTATTATTTGAAAAATAGAGAGTTTTTGATTATTGGTTAAGTCAACCCGATCATTGCAGGTTATTTTTTATTTCCTCCCATAACTCACCTACAGTTTGAATACGGGCAAGCGCATCTTCCGAAATCTCTTTGCCAAAGGTTCGCTCAACTGACAAAATGACATCAATTAACTTTAATGAGTCAATGCCGAGATCACTTTTCAACACTTTATTCGATGTTATCTTAAAATCGGAGTCTAACTCAGCAACATTCACCAAAATACTCGCTAATTCTTCATTAACCATGTCAATATTATCCATATCACATCCCCAATGATGTTTATTCAAATCTAATGGTTTAAAGATCTATTTATATCAAGTATATAAATTTCTCCTGAATCTCTTTCCCCATACATACATCAAAAGACGCACTCCAACTAACGGCCTGCAACAATTATGCCTGCTGGGGTAGGTTCTCATTTACCCAGGAAAATAATTCATAAACGATATAAAAACAGAGATATCTGATAATTCAGTTTCGGCTCCTATTCCAAATAGCGTAACCAAAATTGGAATAATAACCAATAACCTTTTCTCATTAAAGCGATTGGCAACATTGGGCTAGGTGAAGAAATACATTTATCATAAATCCAGCCCGATATTCTAGCTAATTGATGGAAACATGATTGCAGATCACGATTTATGATATTGTTATTAACCACTTAATCCCCCATCAATGCAAAGAGATGTTCCTGTGATATAGGTTGATGTACTCAATGTCCCCACACAAAAACTGGCAATTTCATCAACATCTGCCATTCGTTTTAATGCGGTGCTTCTGGCGAATTCCATTTTCTTTTCTGGAGAAATATGCCGCAACATACCACCATCAACATATCCCGGCATTACAGTGTAAGCCCTAACATTAAAACGGCCGTAGTCATTAGAGATGTTTTTTACCAATGCATTCATGGCTGCTTTCGAACAAGAATAAGCGGTGGCGCCTGTCTCTCCACGTAAACTCGCTGTAGAAGAAATAAATTGCATCACGCCATTACGATTCTTCATAAAATGGGGCAGCAAATATTTTGCTACTCTTGCTGCGCCAAACAAGTTGACATTAAAAACATCATGCCAACCCTCAATATCCTGAGCATGCAATAAACCATCCAATGACATTGCCGGCGTATAGATAACTGCGTCAATACATTTCATCTTGTCAACTGCAATGCCAATGGCTTCTCTAACACTGTTATCCGACATAACATCTAAATAAATTTCTTCACTACACGGTTTACGTGAAGTACCTAATACTTCATAGCCGCTGGCAACCGCATGTCGGCAAATTGCCTTCCCAATTTCACTTGATGAACCAATAATAAGTATCTTGCTGTTATATTTATGCATTCAAACATTCCTACCTTATCTAAAAGTTATTTTCCAACAGTAAACCCTACTTTAAATAAAGCATTCAGAATAAATATTATCTAAACAAGAAAACATTTTTAACTTATATATTTCTAAATACATGTACTTTTAACGCATATATTTTTAGCTTACCTATTTTCAACTCATTTAATCCATCTAATTCTATGAGTCATCCTAAATAGTAGGATGAGTTCTTATATCTGTCAAATTATTAATCTAATATTTCAGCGATATCAATGCAT
The DNA here is from genome assembly GCF_002968995.1 of Photorhabdus hindustanensis. Taxonomy (NCBI): domain Bacteria; kingdom Pseudomonadati; phylum Pseudomonadota; class Gammaproteobacteria; order Enterobacterales; family Morganellaceae; genus Photorhabdus; species Photorhabdus hindustanensis. Next base: position 26,221 of record NZ_PUWT01000073.1, on the reverse strand, counting down.
TGGTTAAATTACATCCAAAAATTAAATAAAAAACATCATGCGTAAAAATATCCAATATAGCTAATTTAATCTAGTCATAATCAATACATGTGGTGAATGCATAATTAATTATTTAACTTTCTGACAATAACAATTAAAAATTGTAATTAATTCTGTTATTTTATTATAAAGATAAAACATTATATTTAATAGAATAAATATATAGATTTAAGTTTGAAAATATTAATTAAATTCTTTATGAAGTTAATTCAATAATATTCACTAATAAGAATAGATACTTAATAGAATCGGTTTCAGCCTATTTTATGGTGATAAGAACACTATTCTCCCTTTTACTTTTCACTTTCCTGGCGTTAAGCTATTAACATTAAGTTTGATCTAATAGCGCTATCGCGTTGAACTAAAAGCACTATTTTTACAATTCGGTTTGCAGTTTGGTTGTAACAACCCTATTGCTTTTTCCCTCTATATTTTTGGTTTATGCACAGATGAAAACTCGTAGAATGAACGGTATACGGCCGTTTAGTGCTGTAATTGATGCTTGTTGGAAAGAACCTTACTCTTTTGCTCGTTTAACTAAAGATATTATTGCCGGTATTACTGTCGGTATTATCGCCATCCCACTCGCTATGGCGCTAGCAATCGGAAGTGGCGTCCCACCACAATATGGGCTTTACACCGCCGCTATCGCCGGGATGGTAATCGCGATAACCGGCGGCTCACGCTATAGTGTTTCCGGCCCTACCGCCGCTTTCGTTGTCATTCTCTATCCAGTCTCTCAACAATTTGGCCTGGGCGGTTTGCTCATTGCAACATTAATGTCAGGCATTATTTTGCTGGTGATGGGATTAGCCCGCTTTGGTAAATTGATCGAATATATTCCCCTCCCCGTCACTCTCGGTTTTACTTCTGGAATCGCGATTACTATCGCAACCATGCAAGTAAAAGATTTTTTTGGCCTGCAATTGGAACATATGCCAGAGAATTATATCAATAAGGTTGCGGCTCTGTTTCAAGCGCTGCCAACACTGTATTTGAGTGATACGCTGATTGGCTTAACGACACTCGCCATTCTGATCTATTGGCCTAAGCTTGGGCTGAAATTACCCGGGCATCTTCCCGCCCTCATTGCAGGAACCGCTGTGATGGGGATCATGAACTTATTCGATCAACATGTTGCTACTATTGGTTCTGAGTTTAGTTATATTTTGAATGACGGTACTCAGGGGCAAGGCATTCCCCCCATCCTGCCGCAATTTGTTTTACCGTGGCATTTACCTGATACGGGGTTCCATCAAGTTGATATAAATTGGGCAACAATTTCAGCCCTATTACCCGCCGCCTTCTCAATGGCAATGTTAGGCGCTATTGAATCACTGCTTTGCGCCGTGGTTTTGGATGGTATGACCGGTAAAAAGCATCACTCAAACAGTGAATTGATTGGTCAAGGCTTCGGAAATATTGTCGTGCCATTCTTCGGCGGTATTACGGCTACCGCCGCAATCGCCCGTTCAGCCGCCAACATCAGAGCTGGCGCGACATCGCCGGTTTCAGCCATTGTTCACTCTCTGCTCGTGTTATTAACTTTACTGGCATTAGCTCCCATGCTCTCCTATCTTCCTCTGGCCGCTATGTCTGCCCTGTTGCTCATGGTCGCCTGGAATATGAGCGAAATACATAAAGTTATCGACCTCATGCGCCGTGCGCCAAAGGATGACATTATTGTGCTGGTACTTTGCATGTCGCTCACAGTTCTGTTTGATATGATTATTGCCATTACAATCGGTATCGTATTAGCTTCACTGCTGTTTATGCGCCGAATAGCCAATATGACTCGCATCAGTCAATTGCCGCAAACAAATGTCGATAAAGGTCTGCTGGTTGTCCGTATCAATGGCCCGCTATTCTTTGCCGCTGCTGAACGTATCTTCACAGAATTAAAGGAAGAAAGCGCCAGTTATCAGACGATCATTATGCAATGGGATGCCGTTCCCGTGCTGGATGCCGGTGGGATGCACGCTTTCCAACGCTTTATCGATGAAGTGGGTAAAGATAAATATATTGCTGTTTGTGATATTCCATTCCAGCCTTTAAAAACACTGGCCAGAGCTAAGATCCTATTGGTTGAAAATCACCTTAGCTTCCATGCGACATTGCCACGAGCAATGGCAGAATTAAATTTCAATGGCAAAATGGATAGCTGAAATTGCCAGACAAAAACTTGCTAACTCTTTTTCCAATACTTTTTTCCCCATAATTAATGGCGCTGTAAACCAGCGCCAAATCTATTCATCACCAAATCTTGTCATCATTTGATGTCATGGCATCAGAAAGCCACTTTATTTACTGGTATCCAGTTGAGGGAAGCTTTTCACCACATCATCAATGGTTTTCATCTGGTTCAAGAATGGCTCTAGTTTTGCCAACGGCAATGCTGATGGACCATCGCACATCGCATTCGCAGGATCAGGATGAGCTTCAAGAAACAAGCCGGCAATACCGACCGCCATTCCCGCACGCGCCAGTTCAGCAACCTGAGCGCGACGCCCACCAGAAGCGGCGCCAAATGGATCGCGGCATTGGAGTGAATGAGTGACATCAAAAATTACCGGATGCCCCCCGGTCGCCTGGGCCATAACATTGAAGCCCAGCATATCCACCACCAAATTGTCATAACCAAAGTTGCTGCCACGGTCACATAAGATCACTTGATCGTTGCCGCCTTCTTTGAATTTTTCCACAATATTTCCCATCTGACCCGGGCTGATAAACTGCGGTTTTTTAACGTTGATCACCGCACCGGTACGCGCCATCGCTTCAACCAAGTCAGTCTGACGCGCCAAAAATGCAGGCAGTTGGATGACATCAACCACTTCCGCCACTGGCTGCGCCTGTGCCGGTTCATGCACGTCAGTGATGATTTTCACACCGAAAGTTTGTTTCAACTCCTGAAAAATTTTCATTCCCTCTTCCAGACCTGGGCCTCGGTAAGAGTGAATCGATGATCGGTTTGCTTTATCAAAGGAGGCTTTGAAAACATAAGGAATGCCCAATTTTTGTGTCACTGTGACATAGTGCTCACAAATACTCATGGCCAAATCCCGTGACTCAAGGACATTCATACCACCAAAGAGAACAAACGGTAGATCATTCGCGACCTTGATATCACCAATATGAACCACTTTCTGTTGCATACTTATACCTTCCGTTAGGGACCAATAAATTAATGAAATAAATCAGTGTAAAGCAGTATTTCAATACAAAACAATATCTTAGTGTAAAACAACGCATTGCTGCTTAATGGCGTATATTTGCATTCTGATCATTTCTGCCACCGGGTCTTCCGGGCAATTCTCGACAAAATAATTTAAATCAGAAACCGCAATATGATTACAATCAAGTTCCGCATAAATCAGCCCTCTATCACGTATTTCATAGGGGTTATCGGGATCAAACATCAGCACAGCTTCACTCGTCCTCAGCGCCAATTCCATTTGTCCTTCGTCCATTAATGCGACTTTTATCGTATCTAGCATTTTACGTATAATGCTAGCGTTATCAGCGCTTTGCAAATCATCTGCTGCTAATTCCGCTGTCTGGCTAATATTACCTTTCAGCCATACATCAAGCACACGTTCGCTTAGCGCTTCTCCATTGATTGGATTAATAAACTTTGCCGTGTTATCTGGATAATCAACACGCAAAATCAACTGCGTCGGAAAAATAACCGGCATAAACGGCAGTTCTAAAGCCTGAGCAATATGAATCAGAATTGCCCCTAAAACAACAGAGGAACCTCGGCGGGTTTGCAATACTTTATCCAGCCATAATGTATCTGACAGGCAATAAACACCACTGGCGCCGCCGAATTTCCAGGTTTGATAAAAAAGCCTCAGTAATTTTTCCAGTCGTTCTTCTATATTTAGCTGCGGAGATATTTCACGTCTGGCTTCATCAATCAATACTTGAAGCTGCATTTCCACTGAATGCTGAGGAAAATCAGCACGCAAGATTCTGGAAATTAACAGGATACCGCTACTCAACGATGCATCATTAAATTCATAATCAGCTATGGCTTTCATCACTTTTCCACTGACCCAGTGTTATTCGCTCATTACCGCCATAATCCTGAAAAGTAGTCACCTGCCGATAACCACTCTCAGAAAATAGGCTTCTTACAACATTTCCCTGTCTCCAACCATGTTCCAATAACAACCATCCACCAGGCAACAAAAAATGGCGAGATAGATCAATAATGGTATTCAGATCAGCAATTCCCTGTCGCGCCGCAATTAATGCACTATCCGGCTCGAACCGAACATCGCCCTGAGATAGATGTGGATCGGTTTCATCTATGTAAGGCGGATTACTGACAATCATACCAAACTGTTGATTATTCAACGAAGAGAACCAATCGCTTACCCCAAAATCCACATTTTGTATTTTGAGTTTTTCAGCATTGCCCTGCGCCAACATGACCGCATCAGGATTGATATCAACCCCGATAACCCGGCAATCAGGACGCTCACTGGCGATTGCCAGTGCAATTGCGCCGGTTCCCGTTCCCAAATCCAGAATGCGGCAAGGTGTCAGCGATAGCCGTTCAAGCGCCTTTTCTACCAGACATTCAGTGTCAGGACGCGGGATCAACGTGGCAGGAGAGACATTTAATGGCAACGACCAAAATTCACGCTCACCGGTGATGTAGGCAATAGGTTCACCTTTCACCCGGCGAGCGAGTAAAGCCTCAAGCTGGCTGAACTGCGCCGAAGCTAGCTGCGTTTCACCGAACGCCAATAGGTAAGTTCGGGAATGGCGAGTGACAAACCCCAACAAAATTTCCGCATCTCGTTTAGGGCTGTCACTTGCCGATAGCTGTATTGCGGCTTGTTTAAGCCAAGATTGATAATCCATCAATCTTGCTCTGACAAAGCCGATAAGAGATCAGCTTGATATTCATTCACGATCGGCTGAACAAGCATATCTAATTTGCCTTCCATCACTTCATCAAGGCGGTATAACGTCAAGTTAATACGGTGATCCGTCACTCGCCCTTGGGGAAAATTGTAAGTGCGGTTGCGATCTGAACGATCACCGGAACCTAATAAGTTACGACGCTCAGACGCCTCGGCCTCTTGACGCTTACGAACTTCCGCCGCATGAATACGCGCGGCCAACACGGACATCGCTTTCGCTTTGTTTTTATGCTGAGAGCGCTCGTCCTGACACTCAACCACAATACCGGTTGGAATATGAGTGATACGAATAGCGGAATCCGTGGTATTGACGTGCTGACCGCCCGCCCCGGAGGAACGAAACGTATCAATACGCAAATCATTTGGGCTAATATCGGGCAACTCCGCTTCCGGAACCTCCGGCAAAACCGCAACGGTACAAGCAGACGTGTGAATGCGCCCTTGCGATTCGGTTTCCGGCACACGCTGAACACGATGACCACCCGATTCAAATTTTAAATGACCATAAACCTGCTCACCGGAAACTTTAGCAATAATTTCCTTATAGCCGCCATGCTCGCCATCATTAGCACTGATAACCTCGACTTTCCAACGATGGGATTCCGCATAACGGCTATACATACGAAACAGATCCCCGGCGAAAATAGCCGCTTCATCACCACCGGTTCCGGCACGTACTTCGAGAAAACAGTTACGTTCATCATCAGGATCTTTCGGCAACAACAATAATTGTAGTTGTTGCTCTAACTCTTCATTGCGGGCCTTGGCGTCCCTGATCTCTTCCTGTGCCATTTCCCGCATTTCAGGGTCATCAAGCATTATTTCGGCTGCTTTAAGGTCATCCTGAACAGCACGCCAGGCCCTAAAACAGCTCGTCACATCAGTCAGTTGAGCATATTCCCGCGACAAAGCACGAAAACGCTCCTGATCAGCAATCACATCGGCATCACCGAGATGAGCCAAAACTTCCTCGTGACGTTCTTGCAATGCTTCCAATTTAGCAACAATAGAAGGCTTCATTCTTGGTTTCAGACCCTATTCCGAGATATGGTTAATTATGTTCCAGCCCCAGGCTGTCACGTAATAAATTAAGGCGCTCCAGATCACCATTGCTGGCGGCTTGCTGGAGTGATTTGGTAGGAGCATGTATCAGACGGTTCACCAATTGATGAGTCAATTGATTAACGGCCTGTTCTACGTCAGCTCCCTGATTGATAGCAGTCAGTGCCTTAGCTGTCATTTCAGCCCGCACTCGTTCTGCCTGATTACGATACTCACGGATTGAATTTACTGCGCTCTGCGAACGCAACCAGTCCATAAAATAACGGCTTTCCTGTTGAACAATACATTCAGCCTGAACCGCCGCCGCTTTGCGCTGCGCAAGATTCTGCTGAATAATTGCTTGTAAATCGTCAACACTGTAAAGATAAACGTTATCCAACCTTTCTACATCAGGCTCTATATCACGAGGAACCGCAATGTCAATGAGTAACATTGGTTGGTTACGACGTAACTTTAATGCGCGTTCAACCATCCCTTTACCAATAATAGGCAAAGGACTGGCAGTCGAACTGATAACAATATCCGCTTCTGCTAAACGTGTGTCAATTTCAGGCAGGGTGATCACTTCCGCCTGAACTTCATCAGCCAACACTTGTGCCTTCTCTTTCGTCCTGTTAGCAATCATCATATGGTGCACGCGATGCTCTTTCAAATGACGAGCCGCCAGTTCAATCGTTTCTCCGGCACCGACCAGCAAAATATTTAGTTCAGAAAGTGATTCAAAAATCTGCCGCGCCAGAGTGCAAGCGGCAAATGCAACGGAAACCGCGTTCGAACCAATTTCTGTTTCCGTTCTGATGCGCTTGGCGACAGAAAATGATTTCTGAAACAGTCGCTCCAGTTCACTCGATAAAGAGTCGCTGTGCTGCGACTCGGCAAATGCTTTCTTCACTTGCCCAAGAATCTGAGGTTCTCCCAGCACCAACGAGTCCAGCCCACTCGCCACTCTCATCAAGTGGCTGACAGCTTCATTATCACAATGCCAGTAAATACTGGATCTTAGATCTCTGGGATTTAGCTGATGATATCCACACAACCAGTCAATTAACTGCTCATACAGATTATCTTGCTGTTCTACGCTGAGATAAAGCTCCGTACGATTACACGTTGACAACACAACCCCCCCTTTCACCAGGGGATGCTGGAGAAGGTTATCAAGCGCTTCCCCAATAGTACCCGGAGAAAAAGTGACCCGTTCACGCAGGGATACAGGAGCCGTTTTATGGTTAATACCAAGTGCTAACAAAGTCATATCAACTTCATTGAGTTATCAGCAGAGAGACAGTTCATCGTAAAAAACATTCTATTTGATGAAATCATCACCCTTAATAAGGACTCTTATAAACTGTGCATTCTACTTGATACCTCAGATCAATAAAAGACGATCGCAGTGTCTGGTATCATTATTCAGAACATTTTTTTGAAATTTAACTGGATTAATAGTTCATTCTTCATTATTAAGTGACGTAAAAGTTTTCACGTTATTAAACAGAGATTGCCGATGAAATCAATGCCGATAAAACCCATGTCGATAAAATCAGCGCCGACAAAACCGATACAAAAATTATCCCTATTCCGTCTATTGCCGCTCTCTTGTGTACTGTTGACCGCCTGTACATTAACGCAACCTGGCGGAACAGGTTCGGCAGATTCTCCCCAATGGCGAACACGTACCCAACAGCTACAGCAATTAAATCAATATCAAACACGTGGCTCTTTTGCCTATCTGTCTAATGAGAAAAAGGTTTATGCCCGCTTTTTCTGGCAACAATATCATTCTGAACGCTACCGTTTATTACTAACTAACCCGCTAGGCAGCACTGAATTAGAGCTGATCGTTCAGCCTGGTATGACGCAATTAACTGATAGCCAAGGTAAAAAATATTTTAGTGATAATCCCGAAGAGATCATTTATCAGCTCACCAATATGGATATTCCATTAGATAATCTGCGGCATTGGATAACGGGTCTCCCCGGTGATGCCAAAAACTTCAAACTGGATGCTAACCATCTATTGAAAACCGTCAATTACCAGCAACATGGCGCGACATGGCAGGTTAATTATCAATCCTACGATACCTCACACAACCCCCGCCCTTCCCAATCGCCTGGAACTGATTCAAGGAGATCGTCGCATCAAATTGAAAATGGATAACTGGACGACAAAATAATGACATTAACCTGGCCTTCGCCGGCAAAACTTAACCTATTTCTCTATATCACCGGTCGTCGCGCTGATGGTTATCACCAGTTGCAAACGCTATTTCAATTTCTTGATTATGGTGATGAAATTACCATTACCCCTCGTCAGGATAATGAAATCCGTTTACTGACGCCGGTAGAGGGGGTGGAACACGATAACAACCTGATCGTTCGCGCCGCGCGTCTATTGCAATCCTACAGCGATAAACACCATACCGGGATTGCTCATAAAGGCGCTGACATCCATATCAACAAACGTCTGCCAATGGGCGGTGGATTAGGCGGAGGTTCATCCAATGCCGCTACCGTACTCATTGCGCTGAATTATCACTGGCAAACCGGTTTCACAGACGAAACACTGGCAACCCTTGGCGTGAGCCTTGGCGCTGATGTGCCGGTCTTTGTCAAAGGACACGCCGCATTTGCAGAAGGTATTGGTGAAATTCTGCACATGGCAGAGCCGGCAGAAAAGTGGTATCTGGTTGCACATCCCGGTATTGAAATCTCAACTCTGCGCGTCTTCACAGATCCGGAATTAAAACGTGATACGCCAATTCGCCCTCTGGCCGCATTATTAAAGGCTCCGTACCTAAATGATTGTGAATCTCTTGTAAGAAAACGTTTTCGTAAGGTTGAACAGCTTCTTTCATGGCTGCTAGAATACGCGCCGTCACGCCTGACCGGAACCGGTGCCTGTGTATTCGGTGAGTTTGAATCAGAAGCATCGGCCCGTAAGGTGTTAAATCAAGCCCCTGAGTGGTTGCAGGGTTTTGTTGCGCGTGGCGTTAACAATTCACCTTTGCACAGTTTTCGCTCTGGGATACCCGTGTTATTGAACCAATGAATAAATATTTGTTATTTACATTGGTCAACAATATCTCTCTGGACGCAAGCCTGAGGTCTTTCTCGTGCCCGATATGAAGCTTTTTGCTGGTAACGCTATTCCTGAACTAGCACAACGTGTTGCCAACCGCCTGTACACCAACCTTGGAGACGCGGCTGTCGGCCGTTTCAGCGATGGTGAAGTCAGCGTGCAAGTTAATGAAAATGTGCGTGGTGGTGATATTTTCATCATCCAGTCCACTTGTGCACCGACTAACGACAATTTAATGGAATTAGTCGTTATGGTTGATGCGCTGCGTCGTGCTTCCGCAGGACGTATTACCGCAGTAATCCCTTATTTCGGTTATGCTCGTCAGGACCGTCGAGTCCGTTCAGCCCGTGTGCCAATTACCGCCAAAGTTGTTGCGGATTTCCTCTCCAGCGTTGGTGTAGACCGCGTACTGACCGTTGACCTGCATGCTGAGCAGATCCAAGGGTTCTTCGATGTTCCGGTTGATAACGTATTTGGCAGCCCAATTCTGCTGGAAGATATGTTACAGAAAGAGTTGGAAAACCCTATCGTTGTTTCCCCGGATATTGGCGGGGTTGTCCGCGCTCGCGCTATCGCTAAGCTGCTGAATGATACCGATATGGCTATCATCGATAAGCGTCGGCCACGCGCTAACGTTTCTCAAGTGATGCATATTATCGGTGATGTCGCTGGTCGCGACTGCGTGTTGGTCGATGACATGATTGATACCGGCGGCACCTTATGCAAAGCGGCGGAAGCATTGAAAGAACGCGGAGCAAAACGGGTATTCGCCTATGCCACTCACCCGATTTTCTCCGGCAATGCTGTGGACAACATTAAAAACTCGGTGATTGATGAAGTGGTTGTCTGTGACACCATCCCGCTGTCTGCCGAGATCAAGGCGCTCAATAAAGTTCGTACTCTCACTTTGTCCGGTATGTTAGCTGAAGCGATCCGGCGTATCAGCAATGAAGAGTCAATTTCTGCAATGTTTGAGCACTAATAAATAAGTTGTACTCATAATATTGCTATTTAAGAAAAAACCCGTTGTACAAGAGATTCAACGGGTTTTTTGCTTATCTGGAATATACTTTTCCATTAGCACAAACTATGACTAACTCTATTTTTGTTATGGATACCGATGATCACCACGACGATAACGCTCATCATAGTTTCTTAACCACCAATAACGATCTGCCACACCTTCCCGGCCTCCCACACCGGCACCAGCCAACCAAACAAGCGCGCCAATAAAAACACCCAATAGCGCGGCTTCAGATAAAAACTCAGGCCAGCCAAAACCGAAGATGTGAGGCAGTAATGTATAAGCCAGGCTACTCACTATGGTGAACATACCGACACCCATTAATACATTACCGACTATGAAAGCACTTTGACGTTTCATATATTACCTCCAACACTCTTCGTGAATACACACTCTCCGTGAATACACACTTCTCCGTGAACACTAAGAACCTATAATTCAAAAGTTAACGTTAATTGACTCGATATAACTATAAAGCTTATTTATAGTATAGCCCTATTTCACAAAAGGTCATTGCGGGCGCGATCACAACTAAAGGAGATTTAATAACAACACCCTAATCATTGTAAGAAATAACATGAAGAAATAATGAGTTAGTAGCCTGAACTTCACTTAAAGAAAAGTTCAGGTTTTTAACTAAATATTGACATATAACAATGATAGTTGTGAAATTCCATCCAGGTTATATATTTTTAATCAATGATTCCTACCGGGATAATAAAAATCATCTTATTTTCACACTGCATGATAACGGCTAAAAACAGGGGATTTTTCTAATTTTTCAATGCGTAACCATCAATCAGCATCCCCAAATATCCAACGCCTAATATAGCCCTGGGGTTAATTCTATCCACGTTTGAGAATATACTCGCCCATCAATACAACTTATATACACCGGTGCGGATTCATTCATGGGAGGTACATGATTATGAGGCGAATACCCTCGAGTATAAGAAGAAGAAACTCTAAAGCTGAAATAGCCATCTTTATCGGTAGTCATATGTTTGTCTTGATCACTCAATGACAGATAAAATCCCATAGATACTGATATAGTTACATTAGGTTCACCTACGCCATTCTTATATAAATATCCAGCTATAATACCGCTTGAAAATGAAGACAGAATAGCCGGAGATTTTCCAATCTTTAACTGATATGGATTATACGTGAAACACATAGCTATAGCCTTTTCAATAGCTCCCGCTTGTGCCATTAGCATCACTTCACCAGCACTATTAGATTGTATTGACGCCGTTATTTTACCCTCTTTATCTGTCATACCCGACGACGGAACTACTGTTGCCCCACTATCTGCATAGAAGGTTATTTTTTGGTTTTCAATTCCCTTACCCAACCGATCATACACAGTTACAACTACCTTATTCTCATCGGCACTATTAGTCCATGCATTATTTTTTTCTAAATCAAGATTAAGATCTGCCACAAATTGAGGAACAGCAGTAAACTCGACCTGGAGAGGAGGGGCTGCTATTTGAGTATCATTTTCCAAGTAAGCATATACATTCCCTTGACACGGAGTTAAATCAGTAGAAACTATTTCAACTGATACCTTACCCATTACTCCTGTGTTTTTTATAATTTTACGATCATTATTCTCTTTAAATACCATAGATTTATTATCTAAAGTGAAACTTACATTCACCCCATGCAATAAATAACCATCTTGCATTACGTTTACACCGATATCTATAGGCTTATCCGCAGTCTCCGTTTTTTCACTTGATATCCAATTTAATGTTTTAGCCTCTTTTGGTGCTTGTTCGCCATTCATTTCATTCTCCTAAATTATCACTAACATGTATATTTACACATGTTATCATTGATTTAAAGTTAAAAAACAAAATGGTTCAACATGATAATATTATGCCAATTAACAATAACCCTTATGCTAAATAGAAGGAAAATGTTTAAAATTAATAGAAAATTGAATCGACTTATCAACATCGGGTAAACTTATTATCACATTATTTTTTTCCGCTTTAGTATTAGTTATATGGAAAGTTGTACAACCATCCTGACTAATTGCAACCTGCAACTCTCTCTCATTATCACCATAACCTGAAATTATCGCGGAGCCATCAGTACGAACAAGTAATCTTTTGCCGGAATAGGCAGTACGGTCCACAATAACATAACCACTACAAACACTCACGCCATCAGCAGGTACCTCAGAGGTAAATGCATAAGCCTTGATAATATCCCCTCCATCTCTCCACTCACTAAATACTGCCTGACCTACACCCGGTGTTATAGAACCATCCTGCGCCGAAACAGTACAACAAAAACTACCCGTTTCCTCAGATTGCAAATGGAAATAAGCCAGCCCGAAACTATCAGGGGCAAATTGATATTGTGTGCCATCCCCTTCAACAATACTTCCTGATTCAACACTAGCCGATAATCTCTTTCCTGGCGGCCCATAAACCGCAACCAAATTTTTCGGCCTTATTCTGGGATATTCATTAGACACCATCGGCGCACCTGCGCTAATTGATATCATGGCAGATGACATATCCATTAATGACAATATCACTGAACCTGGAGCAGAAATATTATTGCCAACCTCATAATATCCTGTTCCCACCCCCTCTTGCCCCAAACAAAGCACGTTTTCCACCGGTACCACTAAAGAGACATAACCCTTCTTAATATCCTCATCACTGACTGTTATTGGTTGTGCATCCCAGTCAGACCTCGCAATTGGCTCATAATTAAAATTATGTCCTCGCCAGTGGAATATGACGCTATCGCCTTTCCGCATATGCTGATAATTGATATGCACATTTAACCCATGATGTTGTACAAGAGATGAATAGTGAATAACGCCAGATGTTGAATCTGGGTAAATTGATGGTAATAATTTTATCGATGGAGAATTAATAACTTTAATAACAGTCGGTTCAGAGAAATTTTCATTCTCGAAATCATCAGCTGATGTATAAGTCACATTATAGCAACCATCAGGTATTTCAGAGAACGGTATAGCTATAGTGAAAAAAATAGTATTAATATTCTGAACATAATAGGGTCTAGAAAAAATCCCCCCAACACTGACCACGATCACATCCCAGATTTCCATATCCTCATAATAGGGTACTTTGATAATTAAATCTTGATTCTGTTGAACAGAAACATCAATCAAGCCATCTTTATCTGCTTGCGGCAATTTTGGCGACGATAAAAGAATAAATGTATTTTCATGATTGGTAATCATATTTCACCTCCCATTGGAATCGGCCTGAACGATAAAACAAAATTGACTTTATCCCCTGAATCTGAATCAGGCGCTGTTAGCCAAACACTAACTTTACCTACTGTATCGCTAGTCACATTCACTGTCGCACTACCATCCTCCTTTAATGGAATATCTGCCCAGTTCTTATTATAACCATCGATGAGTGCATTATTATTAACTCTTACACGGATTTGATTAATATCATCATTATTTTTACGATCAATAAAAAGATATATCGAGCAAGGCGTCTTCCCATCCGCCGGAGCGCCTGTAGTATAATTATAGGCGGTAAAGACTATAGCTTCATCAGACTGACGATAATTACCAAAAATAAGCGGAAAAGATATTACTTTATTGATATCCTTTTGTGGAGCAATCATCAAAAAAGCCGAAAACTCTTCGCTATTTTCAATATTTTTATGTTCAAACGGAGAACGAACATAAAAATGTCCTTTTCCAGTCTCATCTAACGTCAATATGATCTGATCCACATTAATGTTATCGTCGACAATAGAAGCCCCAATAGATGTCGTAGCATAAAATTTATGCCCAGGCAGACCATATATAGTCACAATATTTTGAGGGTTAAGATTAGGGTAATCGGTTAAATCACTTATCGCCGCATTTTCTGTGATAATCACACTTGATATGCCGTTATTCATATTGTCACCATTAACTCCATGATTTATTAATTGAAAATAAAATGATAACGCTTAATAAAATATTAAAGCTCAATCGGTTAAATTTACTGTCCGGGAAGAACCGTATCAATACGTCCATACCAAATCTTAGAGTCCTTTGTACTTTCACTATATTTCATGCCTACATTATAAGTGATATAAACTGCTCCTGGCGCACCATCACTATACGAATCTACATTAGTAAAAGGCGCTTGACCAAGCTGAATAATCGCCTCCCCAGCCGCCACTTCGTCGGCAGTTACCGTATGAGGATCAAGAGAATAAGTTTTTGAAGATGGATTCTCATTTACAATGCCGTTAACGTAAACATGTATCTTGATAACACTATTTACCTCTATTCCATTCTTTTTACCCACAGCAATATGCGCATCCAATCCCCCGCCTAAAATAGTTTCAAGATTGATTCTGGCTTTCTGCCCAAGTTCCTCCTGATCTTTATGAGTGAAAATTCTGGGTACCGCTAATGTACGCTCAATTTCAGGTGGCACATTCGGTACTGCCTCTGTTAAATTAAAATAGCGGACAGATGACTTAGTTGTTTTCCCCGTCTTATCAGTTACATAATAATACAATACATTATCGCCAACATTCGGAATACTGGCATACGGAACTAAAATAAACGGCTTATCCAACTGGCACAACTCAGTAATTACCGCAGACTGGCTTTTTGTTTCTTTATCACCTTCTCTAATTATTAAGAAGATTTGATCCAGCGGTTCAGCTCCTTCATAGAATGGGATAATCGCATTAAAACTTGTGATCCTATTTCCTGGCGGTGGTGTTAATTTATCACCAGTCAGTTCTGCAATATTTGGCGCTGGAAGCGTTGGAGCAATATCTTCTGTAATCATCAAAATGCTTGATGAAGAGTTTTTCGAAAAAGATGGCAGTTTTGTGAACATGCTCACCGAGTAACTCCCCTCAGATTTCTTAGGGAAAACTCTTAAGGCAACAAAACCATTACTATCTGTATTAATATAATATTGATAATTATCTTTTTCACTAATAAAAGGCGATATTTCTGTCGTAAGTTGTTCTCCATCATCCCCAAAAATACGTACTGCCCTATCAGTTACCAGAGGAATTTGAAAATAGGGAAGTGGATCATTTGTCTCATTCAACGCATACATATTAATGAGCAGGCTGCCATTGAATGATGAAGGTCGCTCATTATCTGCTGCCGGAGATAAATCTTTTACCCATGAATCTCCAATAATTATAGGGGTAAACCCTTCGTATGAAAAACCATTTTCATCAATAGAATGAAACGCAATCTCCAATTTAGCATCAGGGTCCGTAGCCTTATCCATTGAAAATGTTATGGTGAAATCACTAGCGCCAGAATCAGCGGCAACAACAAATTTTGCAGTACAGATATTTTTCTCAACATCTCTTGAAATACGAGGAATCTCACCAAAATTACGATCTTGTGGGTAACTGCATACTATATCAGTCGTTTCCGTTACTTTATGGGTGTCATCACCTGAATAAGTCACAGTAATGACAACTGGGCATTCTTCTAAAACCGTTATTCCTGAAACGATATCTGCTGTCAATGTCGACATATTAAACCTCATATTAAAGTTAAACATCAATAAGTAAAAATCGCCAGTAATGCGTTTACACAACGATACTTACCATCTATTACCCCCTTTCTACTTCTCACATAAATAAATTATTTACTTTAGCCGTTACTGTAATAACAATAAATCCCCACTCAAAGCATAAGCCTTATATCCAAGTATACCCCATATAGTCACAATATCTATATGGTTAAGATTGCGGTAATTGTTAAATCATCTTTCACCATGTTTGCCATTATTCATACTGTCGCCATTAACTCCATGATTCATCGATTGAAAATAATCCATAATAAAAAATCGCTAGTTCACCAATAATAAACATGGCCGGGGAAATGGAAAACGCTTACGCATTTTCCAATAAACAAATAAAAGCCCAATCAGTTAAATCTACTGTCCAGGAGGAACCGTATCAATGAGTCCAAACCAAATCTTGGAGTTCTTTATTCTTACACTGTAAGTGACATAAACTAATCCTGGCCCATCACGATATGAGTCTACACCCGTAAAAGGTGCCTGACCAAGCGGGATAATAACCTCTCCTGCCGCCACTTCATCGGCAGTTACCGTATGAGGCTCAAGAGAATAAATTTTTGAAGATGGACTATGATTGACAATACCATTAACGTAAATACGTACATTGATAATACTATCCACATCTATTCCATTTTTTTTACCCACAGCAATACGCGCATCTAGCCCTCCCCCTAAAATTTTTACAAGATTGATCTTACCTCTCTGTTTAAGTTCGGCCTGATCTTTATGAGTGAAAATTCTAGGTGCTGCTAATGTACGCCTGATCTCTGGTGGTTGATTTGGTACTGACCTCGTTAAATTAAAATAGAGGGCAGATGACATAGTTATATTTCCCGTTGTATCAGCCATATAATAATATAACTCATTATCGCCAGTATTTGGAACACTGGCATATGGAACTGAAATAAACGGACTATCCAACTGATTCAGATCAGTAATGACAGTAGACACACTTGGCGTTTCATCATTATCTTCTCTGATCATTAAGAAAATTCTATCTCTCGGCTTAACACTTTCATAAAATGGGATACTCACATGAAAACCTGTACTACTATTTCCTACTGATGGTGTTAAGCTATCACCGTCCAACTCTTCAATATCTGGCATTGCAAGCGTTGGAGCAATGTCTTCTGTAATAAACAGAATATTTGATGAATATTTCCTTAAAAAATCCTGCAACTCTGTAAACATATTGACTGTGTAGTTACTCCCCTCCCCTCTACTGGGGAAAATTCTTAAGGCAGCAAAACCTCTACTATCCGTATTAATGTAATATTTATTTCCATTGAATCCTCTAATAAAAGGCAATATTTCTGTTGTAAGTTGACCTCTACCATCTTCAAAAATACGAACTAGCTTATCAGTTACCAAAGGAATTTGAAAATAAGGTAACGGATCATCTGTTTTACTCAGCGCATATATATTAACAAGGAGGCTGCCGTTAAACTCAGAAGGTTGCTCATCATCCGCTGCCGGAAATAAGTCTTTTACCAGCGAATCGCCAATAATCACAGGTTCAAACGCTGCATGCGAAAAACCATTTTTATCAATAGGATGAAATGCTATCTCTAATTTAGCATTGGGGTCCGTAGTATTATCCATTGAAAATATTATGGTAAAATCACCGGCACCAGAATTGGCAGTAACAATAAATTTTGCAGTGCAGGTATTACTCTTGATATCCCTTGAAATACGAGGAGTCTCATCAAAACTGACATCTTGCTGGTCACTGTACACTATATCAGTCATTTCCGTTACTTTATGTAACTCATCACCTGAATAAGTCACCGTAATGACAACTGGGCACTCTTCTAAAACCGTTATTCCTGAAACAATATCTGCTGTAAGTGTCGACATATTAAACCTCATATCAAAGTTAAACATTAATAATAAATAAGCATTTGATTTTTATAAAAATAATGCGCTCCCACAACGATACTTACTACTTATTACCTCCTTCCTACTTCTCACATAAATAAATTATTTACTTTAGCTGTTACTGTAATAACAATAAATCCATCACTCAGTGTAGAAGCTACATATCCAAGTATACCCTATATAGTCACCCTATTTTTGGGTCAAAATTAGGATAATTGTTAAATCACTTTTCGCCATGCATGGCATTATTCATACTGCATCCATTGACTCCATAATTTATTATTGAAAATAAAACATTTAATAAAATATTATAGCTCGGTAATAAAGAAATCACCAGTTCACAAATAAGCAACATGTCCTGTAAAATGGAAAACGCTTACACATTTTCCATAAACAGATAAAATCTCAATCAGTTAAATTTATTTCCTAGGGGGAACAGTATCAATCTGTCCAAACCAAATCTTAGATTCTTTTTTGCCTACGCTGTAAGTGATATAAACCGAGCCTAGCGTACCATCACGATATGAATCTACATTAGTAAAAGGCGTCTGACCAAGCAGAATAATAGTCTCTCCAGCCTCTACTTCGTCATCAGTTACCGTATGAGGAGCAATAGAATAAATCTTTGAGGATGGATTCTCATTTACAATACCATTAACGTAAATACGTATATTGATAACACTATTTACCTCTATTCCGTTGTTTTTACCCACAGCAATATGAGCATCCAACCCTCCACCTAAAATATATTCAAGATTAATCTTACCTGGCCAACCAAACTCCTCCTGTCGTTTATGATTAAAAATTCTAGGTCTCGCTAATATACGCCTAATCTCTGGTGGTTCATTCGGTACTGAACTCGTTAAATCAAAATAGAGGGCAGATGACATAGTGACATTTCCCACTGCATCAGCAATATAATAATATAACTCATTATCACCAACATTTGGAATATTGGCATATGGAACTGGAATAAATAAATTATCCAACTGATTCAGATCATTAATGACAGCAGACACACTTGGCGTTTCATTATTACCTTCTCTGATCATTAGGAAAACTGTGTCTTTCGGTTTAACACCTTCATAAAATGGGATACTCACATGAAAACCTGTACTGCTATTTCCTATTGATGGCGTTAATTTATTACCATTCAGCTCTGCAATATCTGGTGCCGCAAGGGTTGGATCAATGTCCTCTACAATAAAAAGAATATTTGATAAAGGTTTCTTTGAAAAATCAGGCAATTCTGTGAACATATCAACTGTATAATTACCATTCTCCTTCTTGCTGGGGAAAATCTTTAAAGCAACAAAACCATTTTTATCCGTATTAATATAGTATTTATTATTATCGTAATTTAGAACAAGAGGCAATATTTCTTCCGTAATTTGATCTCCATCATACCCAAAAACACGCACTAAATTATCAATTACCAGAGGGATTTGAAAATAGGGTAACGGCTCATTTTTTTCACTCAACGCATAGATATTAATAAGGAGGCTGCCATTAAATTCAGAAGGCTCCTCATCATCTTCTGCCGGAGATAAATCTTTTATCAACGAATCGCCAATAATGATAGGCTCAAACGCTGCATGTGAAAAACCATTTTTATCAATAGGATGAAACGCAATTTCCAATTTAGCATTCGGGTCCGTAGTATTATCCATTGAAAATACTATGGTGAAATCACCAGCACCAGAATTGGCAGTAACAACAAATTTTGCAGTACAAGTATTATTTTCGACATCTCTTGAAATATGAGTAGTCTCATCAAAACGGATATTTTCTGGGGTATTATACACTATATCCGTCGTTTCCGTTACTTTATGAGACTCATCACCTGAATAAGTCACCGTAATAACAACCGGGCACTCTTCTAAAACCGTTATTCCTGAAACGATATCTGTTGTAAGTGTCGACATATGAAACCTCATATTAAAGTTAAACATCAATCAGTAAAAAACATTTAATTTTCTGTCAAAATAATGCGTTTATACAACGATGCTTACTCTTTATTACCTCCTTCCTGTTTATCACATAAATTATTTATTTACTTTAGCTATTAACGTAATAGCAACAAATCCACTACTCATAACATAAGCTTTATATCGAAATATACCCTATATAGTTACAATATATCTGGGATTAAGATTACAATAATTGCCAAATCGCTTTTCGCCATGCCTGCCATTATTCATACTGTCACCATTAATTCCATGATTTATTGTTGAAGATAAAATGACAACGCCTAATAAAACATTATAGCTCGGTAATAAAGAAATCGCCAGTTCACAAATAAGAAATATGTTCGGCAAAATGGAAAATGTTTACGCATTTCCCAATAAACAGGTAAAAGCTCAATCAACCAAATCTATTGTCCAGGTGGAACAATATCAATATGTCCAAACCAGATCTTAGATTCCTTTTGACCTAGCTTGGCACATCACCACGATATGAGTCTACGGAACAGTATCAATGTATCCAAACCAAATCTTAGATTCTTTTTGGCCTACACTGTAAGTGATATAAATCGAGCCTGGCGTACCATCACGATGTGAGTCTATATTAGTAAAAGGTGCCTGACCAAGCCGAATAATAGTCTCTCCTGCCGCCACCTCTTCGGCAGTTACCGTATGAGGATCAACAGAATAAAGTTTCGAAAATGGATTCTCATTCATAATACCATTAACGTAAATACGTACATTGATAACATTATTTACCTCTATTCCATTGTTTTTACCTACAGCAATATGGGCATCCAACCCCCCTCCTAAGATACCGTCAAGATTAATCTTTGCTGGCCACCAAAATTCCTCCTGTCGTCTATGATTAAAAATTCTAGGTTTCGCTAATATACGCTGAACCTCTGGTGGTACATTTGGTACTGACCTCGTTAAATTAAAATAGAGGGCAGATGACATAGCTATATTTCCCATTGTATCAGCCATATAATAGTATAACTCATTACCACCAATATTTGGAACGCTGGCATATGGAACTAAAATCAACGGATTATTCAACTGATTCAGACCAGTAATTACGGCAGACGCACTTGGCGTTTCGTAATTATCCTCTCTGATCATTAAGAAAACTGTGTCTTTCGGTCCAGCACCTTTATAAAATGGGATACTCACATGAAAACCTGTGCTGCTATTTCCTACTAATGGCGTTAATTTATCACCATTCAGCTCTTCAATATCTGGCGTTATAAGCGTCGGAGCAATGTCTTTTGTAATAAACAGAATATTTGATGAAGATTTCTTTGAAAAATCCGGCAATTCTGTGAACATATCAACCGCATAATTCCCCTTCCCTTTCTGACTGGGGAAAACCCTTAAAGCAACAAAACCGTTTTTATCCGTATTAATATAATATTTATTAATACTTAATTTTCGAATAAAAGGAGATATTTCTTCCGTAATTTGTTCTCCATCATACCCAAAAATACGCACTATCCTATCTGTTACCAGAGGAATTTGAAAATAGGGTAACGGCTCATTCGTTTTACTCAACGCATATATATTGACGAGGAGGCTGCCATTAAACTCAGAAGGCTCCTCATTATCTTTTGCCGGAGATAAGTCTTTTATCAACGAATCACCAATGATTATGGGTTCAAATGCTGCATGTGAAAAATCATTCTTATCAATAAAATGAAATACTCTCTCCAATTTAGCATCGGGGTCCGTAACCTTATCCATTGAAAATGTTATGGTGAAATCATTGACACCAGAATTAGCAGTAACAACAAATTTCGCAGCGCAAGTATTATTTTCGATATCTCTTGAAATACGAGGAGTCTTATCAAAACGGATATTTTCTGGGGTACTATACACTATATCAGTCGTTTCCGTTACTTTATGAGTATCATCACCTGAATAAGTCACAGTGATAACAACTGGGCACTCCTCTAAAACCGTTATTCCTGAAACGATATCTGTTGTAAGTGTCGACATATTAGACCTCATATTAAAGTTAAACACCAATCAGTAACAAACACTTAATTTTCTGTCAAAATAATGCGTTTATACAACGATGCTTACTATCTATTACCTCCTTCCTGTTTGTCACATAAATAAATTATTTACTTTAGCCGTTAATGTAATAACAATAAATCTCTACTCGAAACATAAGCTTTATACCCAAATATACCCTATATAGTTACAATATATCTGGGGTTAAAATTACGGTAATTGTTAAATCACTTTTCACCATATTGACCATTATTCATACTGTCACCATTAGCTCCATGATTACTTGGTTGAAAATAAAATAACAACGATTAATAAAACATTATAGTATGCAATAAAGAAATCGCCAGTTCACAAATAAGAAAAAGCTCAATCAGTTAAATTTATTGTCCAGGTGGAACAGTATCAATGTATCCAAACCAAATCTTAGATTCTTTTTGGCCTACGCTATAAGTGATATAAACCGAACCTGGCCTACCATCACGATACGAGTTCACATTAGTAAAAGGTGCCTGACCAAGCGGAATAATAGCCTCTCCAGCCGCCACTTCGTCAGCAGTTACCGTATAAGGCTTAACAGAATAAAGTTTCGAAAATGGATTCTCATTGACAATACCATTAACATAAATACGTACATTAATGACATCATTTACCTCTATTCCATTGTCTTGACCCACAGCAATATGGGCATCCAACCCTCCTCCTAAGATATCGTCAAGATTGATCCTCGCTGGCCAGCCAAAATCCAACTGTAGCATATGACTAAAAATTATGGGTGCAGCTAATGTACGATTAATCTCTGGTGGTACATTTGGTGCTGACCTCGTTAAATTAAAATAGAGGGCAGACGACATATTTATATTTCCCGTTGTATCAGAAATATAATAATATAACTCATTACCGCCAATATTTGGAATGCTGGCATATGGAACTAAAATAAACGGACTATTCAACTGTTCCAGATCAGTAATTACGGCAGACGCACTTGGCGCTTCGTAATTACCTTCTTTGATCATTAAGAAAATTCTATCTTGTGGTCTAACACCTTCATAAAATGGGATACTCACATGAAAACCTGTACTACTATTCCCTATCGATGGTGCTAATTTATTACCATTCAACTCTTCAATATCTGGCGTTGCAAGGGTTGGAGCAATATCTTTCGTAATAAACAGAATATTTGATGAAGATCTCTTTGAAAAATCCGGCAATTCTGTGAACATATCAACTGCATAGTTCCCCTTCCCTTTCTGACTGGGGAAAACCCTTAAAGCAACAAAACCGTTTTTATCCGTATTAATATAATATTTATTACTACTTAATTTTCGAATAAAAGGAGATATTTCTTCCGTAATTTGCTTTCCATCATACCCAAAAATACGCACTATCCTATCCGTTACCAGAGGAATTTGAAAATAGGGTAACGGATCATTTGTTTTACTCAACGCATACAGATTAACGAGGAGGTTGCCATTAAATAATGAAGGTTGCTTGTCATCTTCTGCCGGAGATAAGTCTTTTATCAACGAATCACCAATGATTATAGGTTCAAACGCTGCATGCGAAAAACCATTTTTATCAATAGTATGAAATGCTCTCTCCAATTTAGCATCGGGGTCCGTAGCCTTATCCATTGAAAATTCTATGGTGAAATCACCAGCGCCAGAACCAGCAGTAACAACAAATTTTGCAGTACAGGTATTATTCTCGACATCTCTTGAAATACGAGGGATCTTATCAAAACTGATATTTTCCGGGTTATTGTATACTATGTAAGTCGATTCCGTTACTTTGTGAGTATCATCGCCTGAATAAGTCACAGTGATAACAACTGGGCACTCCTCTAAAACCGTTATTCCTGAAATTATATCTGCTTTAAGTATTGACATATTAAACCTCATGTTAAAGTTAAACACCAATAAGTAACAAACACTTAATTTCTATCAAAATAATGTTCTTCTACAATGATGCTGACTACCTATTATTCTCCTTCCTGTTTGTCACGTAAATAAATTATCTACTTTAGCAATTACTGTAATAGCAATGTATTCTTTATCCAAAAGGTATTATAAAGTGGGATACAGCGCTTCTTCCTCATATTCAAGAAACTAAGTCAGAAACTACCAGCATATGAGTCCACATATAAAAAAAGCGACTGACCAAGCTGAATAACACCTACTCCAACCTCCGCATCTTCCTTGATTCATGTATGAGGATCAATAGCAATAAATACTTAATCTAACTCCTCTCACACAATATCATCAGCGTAAACACTTACATTAATAACATCATCTACATTGATTTCAACTTCCGGCCCTACCTTTGTGATCGCTCATTAGGGACTGAATCGCTTAAAATAACGAGAAGGTAGCATGTCTATGTTTTCACTATAAGTCACAGTAATGGCAATTGGGCACTCTTCTAAAACCGTCATTCCTGAAATTATATCTGCTGTAAGTGTTAACATATTAAACCTAATATTAGAATTAAACACCAATAAGTAACAAACGCCTAATTTTCTATCAAAATAATGCGCTTCAACAATAATGCCTACTACCTATTATTCCCTCCCTACTCCTCACATAAAACTACATAAGCCACTGCA
This sequence comes from Photorhabdus hindustanensis, assembly GCF_002968995.1. Classification (NCBI taxonomy): domain Bacteria; kingdom Pseudomonadati; phylum Pseudomonadota; class Gammaproteobacteria; order Enterobacterales; family Morganellaceae; genus Photorhabdus; species Photorhabdus hindustanensis. The sequence continues at coordinate 2,053 of NZ_PUWT01000073.1, read as the reverse complement.
TTTACATCTTTCTTATCCAACAAATGAGCTTGAATTTTTTTTGTTATTTATTTGTAGCCCTCCCATTGTTATTCCCTCAGCAGGTAGAGTCTGGCCTAATAAACCTTTCTCAATAAGATTCAAATTCAAACTATTAACCAGATAATCAATTGAACTACCAAGATCACTCTCCTTTATCCTATTTCCTCTTGTACACCAAGGTAAAGGTTGACTCTCGTCAATACGACTCTTTACATCAGGGTAACCAATCCCCGCCCCTATGTAGCTAGAATCATCAATAATTACAAAGTGGTCAATTTTCACATTGGGAATAACATATTTTAAATATCGACCAGATATTGAGTGTGTAAACGTCGCAGTTAATGTAACCGTTCCTGCTTTTTTAACGCTAAAATCACCTTGTAACGCCTCAACATCAACTACACTCTTATTACTTGAATCATATACTTCATTATAATCAGCCATATGTGATTCCCTCGACAAATACTCAGGTTTAAACATCATTCCTTCCCAGCCAAAGTTCATTCTTTCCTTTGGTACTGAACGCCCGAGCGATTCTCCATCTTTATGGTGATAATCCAATATAAAGAAGTTAGCAACATCCTGCTCATTAGCCTTAATTTCTACCGTTTTATTCTTAGAACCAACAGATGAATCATTCACTTTGGCCGTTACCATAACAGCAACAAACCCGCCACTTTTGCTATATATCTGATATTGCGCTTTCCCATCAGCATCTGTTTTACCATCACCCACTACCTGAGTAACTAGGTTTTTATCAGTGATGGTAACTCCCTTACTATTTGTTGCACTCCAGGCCACCGCAACACCGCTTTTCGCCTGCCCGGAAAAATCTTTTACTGTGGCAGTAAAGGTATAAGTATGCCCCTCGCCTTCTCCTTCTGTTACGTGATCTGGGCTAACAGTAAGAGAAGCAAGCTCATCAGGGCTAATAAAACTGACTTTTTTATCAGCGTTCTCCGCCGTCTGCTGGGTAGCCGTTTTCGCCGACACCTGCACATCCTTCACCACCGCCGTGCTGGTTAAGGTCGCCGTCACCTGCCCTTGCGCATTACTCACCGAATTGCCCTGTTTCGTCAGGGTTAACCCATCAACCTTTGGATCAGTCTGCCAGTCAATATCGATTGATTTATCCACCACCGGCTTGCCATATGCATCTTCCACTGTCGCCGTGAAGGTGTAAGTATCAGTGCCTCCGTTGTAGAGTGGACCCTCTTTGTCCACCGTTACATGGGTAACATGATAGCTAGTGCTCAGATCCTCAAAACTGACCTTTCGATCAGCCTTGACCCACGACGAGTTACCCGCCGTCTTCGCTGATACCTGCACATCCTTCACCGCCGCCGTGCTGGTTAAGGTCGCCGTCACCTGTCCCTGCGCGTTACTCACCGAGTTGCTCTGTTTCGTCAGGGTTAACCCGTCAACCATTGGCTCTGTCTGCCAGTCAATGTCGACCGGTTTACCCACCACCAGATTGCCATGCCCGTCCTTCACCGTCGCCGTGAAGGTATAACTGTCACTGCCGTTGTTGTAATGCGCCTTGTCTTTATCCACTTCCACCGTCACGCTGGCGACATAATAGCTGGCGCTGTACTCCGTAAAGCTGACTTTTCCATTCGCATTCACCGCCGTCTGCTGGGTAGCCGTTTTCGCCGATACCTGCACATCCTTCACCGCCGCCGTGCTGGTTAAGGTCGCCGTCACCTGCCCCTGCGCGTTACTCACCGAATTGTTCTGTTTCGTCAGGGTTAACCCGTCAACCGCTGGATTGGTCTGCCAGTCAATATCGACCGGCTTACCCACCACCAGATTACCGTGCCCGTCCTTCACCGTCGCCGTGAAGGTATAACTGTCAGTGCCGTTGTTGTAATGCGCCTTGTCTTTATCATCCGCATCCACCGTCACGCTGGCGACATAATAGCTGGCGCTGTACTCCGTAAAACTGACTTTTCCATTCGCGTTTTCCGCCGTCTGCTGGGTAGCCGTTTTCGCCGATACCTGCACATCCTTCACCACAGCCGTGCTGGTTAAG
>NZ_PUWT01000072.1:0-33113 GCF_002968995.1 Photorhabdus hindustanensis | reverse complement strand
AAGGAGTGGCTGGCACGACATCCCAAATTTACCCTGTTGTTTTTACCCGTCTATTCACCGTGGCTAAATAAAATAGAACGGTTATGGCAATCGCTCCATGAGACAATAACGCGAAATCACCGTTGTCAATTTATGTGGCAGTTGCTTAATTATGTTGATGCCTTTTTGGCATCGTTTTCATCACAGCAAAAACCAGGAAGACAAAAAATGAGTGTAGCACTATTATGAAATCTTATTTAAATCTGTTCCAAAGAATATAATATCAGAAGAGTAAGAGCATCTTGTTATTTCCATCAATCTTCGTTAACTAATTGCTATGAATTACTCTAAAGGCAATGTCTAAAGGGGGATTCATGCAAAATAGTGACACTATCAGTATTTTCACACCGACCGGCGAATGATACACAGAGCTAGTCTTTCATACATTCAGCCAGAAGATACATGGAAAAGTGTTCGGTTTCGCTGCCCATAAGGCTGTAACAGTTAGTCAGTTTGTTCTGCTTATTCTGGACACAGACCTTATCAACCGACTGAGCCCACCACAGGCGGCTAAACAGGCATTAAGTGCATTTATTGACTGTCATGGTGAAATGGCAGTAACCATGTTTCTCAACAACGAACTACAGAAATAGGAAGAATGACCATGCCAGATCGCTTCGATGATACATTTGTGATTCCTACACTTGCGAAGGAAGCTGGTATCACAGCTACGCCACCACAAGACCGGGTCTTATTCTCTGCCAGTGAAATTGAAATCGACAAATATGATGTCATTATCGTTTGCATGAGCGGCGGGAAAGATTCGATTGCCAGTCTGCTGCGTCTCATCGATATAGGGGGCGATTTATCACGCGTTGAACCCTGGTACCATGACGTTGACGGACGTGAGGGTAGCTCGTTGATGGACTGGCCTTTTATGGCGGATTATAACCGTAAGATCGCCGAAGCCTTCGGGTTACCCCTATATTTTTCATGGCTTGAAGGAGAGATGCTGAAGAATAACGAGTACAGTCGTGCGCATAAAATCGAAACACCAGCCGGGCTTATCACTGCCAAACGCAACAATAACCGTTCCTCTCAGACAACACGTATGCGTTTCCCTCAGCAATCTCCCAGTCTGCTAACTCGCTGGTGTTCCTCTGCCTTGAAGATTGACGTAGGCCGCAGAGCGTTAACGAATCAAGATCGCTTCAACGGGCGTAAAGGGGTCAGTTTGGATATCGAGTAGAGTCGAGATGTGGCGCGGTAACTGTAGGTCCGGCATATCTGTTACCGCCTCTTTCGATTGGCGGTGCCTTACTGTCCTGACCATTATCCCGTTTCCACATCCCGCTCATCGAACCGGACGTGCGCTTCTAACGCATCCGGCTCTCGGACAGAATCATGCCTTCGCCCACGGAAGCCTTTGCGGAAGTTTCGGCAACTGGATGAGTCCCAACTGATTGTAGAAGTACTCGTCAGGGTATCGCTTTAATCCCCTGCTGCGTTGCTTATGTTTCTTACAGAGCCACCGGCGTAGCCGGGTTGTAGTGTAACGATCTATAAACCGATACGACTGTGTCACAGGGCCTAACCTGAAGTAGTTAGTCCAGCCCCCCAGTTTCTGGTTCAATCGCATTACCATCTCCCCGGCATCCATCCACTCCAGACTTCTACTCGTCTGGAGCCTGATAGATTCGATCATTCGCTTAATGCTTTTCTTCGAGGGACGAGTCCCTATGTAAGGTTTCCTCGTCCGGGCGGAATACAAGCGCTTATACGTGTATCCCAGAAAGTCGAATTCACCTTCTGGTAGCCTACACAGGCGGGTCTTTTCTTCATTTACCGTCAGCTTCAGCTTTGCCATAAGTCCACGCATTGCTGTCATCGCCTGACTGGCGTTTCTGCCTTTGCAGCAGATAACCAGATCATCAGCATAGTTGACAATACGTGCGCTGAGGCGCTGCTCGATCCCCAACCTTTTCCAGCCCATAATGAAACGTCTCATGTACAGGTTAGACAGGAGCGGGGATATTGGAGAACCCTGTGGTATTCCGCACTGGTTATCCCGGTTTGCCGTTGTTCGCTGCACTTTTCCGTCCCGCATCTTTTCTTCTACTGGTGCTGTCAGCCATTGTTTTATCAGTCGCAGAACCTTTCCGTCCACGATCCGACGTGCGACTGACTTCATCAGTTCAGGATGAGGGATAGTATCGAAGTAGCCAGACAGATCAGCATCAACAACATCGTTATATCCTCTGGTCAGCAGGCCATGAACTTCTTGTACCGCGCTTTGTGCATTCCGGTTTCGCCTGTATGCATGTTGCTCCGGGGGCAGATCGGCTTCGAATATAGGTTCGAGTACCAGCATAGCTGCCATCTGGCAGACTCTGTCCCTCAGACACGCGATACCCAGCGGTCGGGTTTTCCCATTCGGCTTAGGTATGTGTACCCGTCTGACCGGCTTCGGGGTATATGTATCTTCCCGAAGCTGTTGCGCCAGTTCTCCGAGCCATCGCTCAATGTAGAGCAACACCCATCTGCAATCCGTATGCCTGCGCACCGCTCTCATCAGGAGTTCATGATCGATGTTATCGAAGAACCCCTTGATGTCCACGTCCAGCACCCAGTCAGTGCGCCAGCATCGTTGCCGGGCTACTCTCAGGGCATCGTGCGCAGATTTGTGCGGGCGGTAGCCATAGGAGTCAACGTGGAATTGTGGCTCCAGAATCGGTTCCAGCATGTCTTTGACCACCATCTGCGCGATGCGATCCGCTACCGTGGGTATCCCCAATGGTCTCGTTCCTCCCGTCGCTTTTGGTATCTCGACACGCCGAACCGCTGGCGGCATATAGCTGCCCGAGGCCATTCGATTCCAGAGTTTGTACAAGTTCCCCGCGAGGTTCTTCTCAAATTCCTCAATCGATTGACCATCGATTCCAGCGCTACCTTTATTGGCTTTTACCTTCTTATACGCTCTCCAGACAGCCTGTCTGGATAACGCAAACGGTTTGGACTGACTCACAGGCTCCTCCCACTTGTGCGGTTGACCCGTAATACAATCCCAACGACTGGCCCCCTTCGCTCCACGTCCATTACAGACGCTTCATCACTACTACGGAGCCATCTGCCCCTGTGCCCCGCATCGGTACTCAGGCGCTTGCAGGTTTTCTGCTTGACGCCGCTCCCTTCACATCGGGACGACAGGTTCCCACGTTCCATGCCAGAGCCTGTGTTGTGCTCATGCTGTCTATATGCCGGATGCCGTCCAGCCAGTAACCAGATAGCCGCTGGACTTATCACACGCCGCTTAGAAAACGCGCTTTTGACATCATCTTGTTCCTTTCGACACTGCATCTACAGTTCACTCTCGTTCATCTTCACAACACATACATGACGCATTAGATTGCGCCTTTTCCCTGACGCTCACCACCACCGCTCTTAACGGCAGCAGCTCAGGGTAGTTTGAAGGCTGCGTCTGGACACCGCCTCCGAGGGGCCGACCCTCATCTCTCGCACAGCATTGCACCCTTATTTGCCACAGGGTGCATTCGTGGCACACGTAAGCGGGAAGCCGCCAAAATTTTGCGGGCTTGCCATACGTCTTATGACAACGTCAGCCCCTCAATCATGGCATCCAGATCGAGTTCTTTCCCTTCACTGATAAAGGTGTAATGGCCGTTCAGAAAGATATGCTGCCAGGCTACGGGCGATATTCGTCTGAGAAGAGCAAGACCCCGGGCGTTACCTACTTCTTCATACTTCTGCAGCAACCGCGACAGCAGGGCGGAGTTATAGTAAATAATAATGATGCTGAGCAGTCGCCCGCACTGATTACTGATCTCCAGTTCAATATCATTCTGTCCGGTCAGCTCTTTTTTACCACCAACCTGCGCGATCGCTGAACGAAGCTGATGCCAGGATTCAATGCGATTTTGCGACCGGTGGCTGTTTCTGGCCACCTGCGGGTTACGAAGATAACGGAGGATGTAAAGACTGCGGATCAGTTTATCAAACTCAAACGGTGCCTTCCTTGTCGGGTTTTCCGCTGAATAGGTACACAGTTTGCGGATCAGGGCACCCTGAGTAATTTCTTTCATCCCCAGAGTGGCGACAATCTGGTCCAGATGCGGTTTTTCATCAATTATAACTTTCTGATTTATCTGCCCTACAGGCTGGATAAGACATTTTTTATAACGCTCCGGATAATCCGCGCAGTATAGCTCTTTCAGCATGTCCTTTGTCGAGGTAAAGCGGGGTTCGAAACGCAGGCCGAACCAGTGAAGAATGGCGAAATTAGCCCGGTTAATACTGTGCGTGTCACCGGTTATCGCCGTTGGTACAATCCCGCTGGTATTCCTGTACCAGATATCGAAAACGTGATGAGCTTCATACTCATGGGCCCCGATGAGATAACCATTCAGTGGAATATGGTTGCACAGCAGGGTGTAAGCCACCACGCCTTTCCCAAGCCCAAAATATTTTTTTGATGCCCGGGCTTTGATCGTCGGACGCTCGACGCTGAATTTTGCCCATCGACAGCGCCATACAGCTCCCCCAACTCCAGTGAATAATACGGGAAGACAGGAAGCGCCTTAATTCCGTCTCCAATGCAGTCACATGCAGCCTTCAGCGTGGAGAGACGCAGATATTGCTCGTAGGAATCATTGAGCGCATGGTAGGGAATGTAGCTGGTCAGGGACATCGTCAGATTACCGTGATTCATGGCCTGTGCCATTATTACCGCCATCAGACTGTCTGCATCAGCCCCCGTTTTCACATATAGCGGTTGTAGCGGTGTCAGTGCCGACAGAAACTGGCACCGTTGATTAACTGGACTGACCCCGCCCCGGTAGACGATCCTGCCCTATAGTTTGAGCATAGGAGGAGCATATGGGTACACCACGATTTACACCTGAATTTAAGGAAGAAGCCGTCCGTCAAATAACGGAACGCGGCTATTCCGTTGCCGAAGTTTCCGATCGGCTGGGCGTTTCTTCGCACAGTCTCTATAAGTGGTTGCGGGCGATTAAACCCGATAACAGCGAACAGCACGCCCATGATCTTCTGGAAGCCAAAAGTGAGATCCTGAAACTCAGAGCCCAGCTGAAGCGCACTGAGGAAGAACGGGACATTCTGAAAAAGGCCGCGCGGTACTTTGCAAGGGAGCCCGACTGAAGTACCGCTTTATCAATGAGCACCGTGCTGTATGGGGTGTCATGACAATGTGTCGGGTATTGTGTGTCGTCCGGGCCGGATTTTATGCGTGGCTGCATAACCCGGTCTCAGTGCGGGATAAAGATAACCAGCGTCTGCTGGCGCTCATCCGTGATTCATATTCCCTTAGCGGTGGCGTATATGGCTATCGCCGGATTCATGGCGATCTGAATGAAATCGGGGAAACCTGCGGTAAAAACCGGGTGAGCCGTATTATGCAACTGAACCGGATCAAAGCGGTGCGCGGTTATAAAGCACCACGTCGTATCGCTGGCAGGCATTCTGTTGTTGCCCCTAATCGCGTGCAGCGGCAGTTTACCGTTGTCCGGGCTAATCAGGTCTGGGTGACCGACATTACCTATATCCGCACCTGGCAGGGCTGGTTATATCTGGCGGTGGTCATTGATCTCTTCGCCCGTAACGTAGTGGGCTGGTCGATGAAACCCACTCTCTCACGCGAACTGGCGCTGGATGCGCTCATGATGGCCGTGTGGCGACGAAAACCGGACGGCGAGGTTATCGTGCATTCAGACCAGGGCAGCCAGTACGGCAGCGACGACTGGCAACGCTTCTGCCGGGCGAATAATCTGGTGCCGAGTATGAGCCGGCGTGGCAACTGCTGGGATAATGCGGTTGCGGAGTCATTCTTCAGCTCACTGAAAAAAGAACGTATCAGAAAGCGCATATATAAAACACGGGATCTGGCCCGGGCCGATATCTTCGATTACATTGAAGTCTTCTACAACCGGGCCCGGTGCCACAGTCACCTGGGTGGCGTCAGTCCGGAGGCCTTCGAACAGGCCTCGTCGTGAGGACAGAATTTGTCTACTGTCGTGGGGTCAGTCCATTTTCGATATCCAAACTGACCCCAAGTACAGGGTCATTACCCTGAATCAATAAACGAATTCCCTTCAGGTATTGTGCGCGCTATTGCTGAACAGATCGGATGCGCTTCTGTATCCCTTGAAAACTACCCTCTTCAGGGGCGGCAGGCCCAACGGCACCGACAAACTATTCGTCGCTATTTGGGTGTCAGACTCCCCAATAAAACCGATATAGCGCAGCTCACCGCCTGGTTAACCGAATTTATCCTCCCATTAAATCCGCAAGCTGTACACGGCAGTGAACTTGTTACTGAATGGTGTCAGGAGCAGCAGATTGAGCGTCCCGCAGCCGATCACCTGGATCGGATTATTCGTTCAGCCGTACACCAGTTCGAAACAGAACAGCAAAACATCATATTTACCCGACTTTCACTCGACAGTAAGGTTGCCATCAACCATTTACTGTCGGCCGAAGAACCGGGCACTGCCAGTGTGATCGAAGTCACATTGAGCGCCCCATTCCCAGTTGATTATGAAAAAAATAGAGTCGTGATTTGACACGGCGTTGTTTGTTGGCTAATTGTTAATGTACCTGTAAAAACATAATTACTTTTTTTCGAGGTGAGTTTTGGTAGTTGAATTTGATGTGATATCAAATAAAGCTCCTTCTTGGCATGTAAAAATAGGGCTTGTTAATTTTAAGTCGGTTTCCGCTTCCAGGTGGGAAATTACTCAAGAAAATTTTCCCCTGTTATTTGTGGTGCATGGAAAAAACTTCGAGGGATATGATGATGAAAGAAACCGTTTTGAGAGGGCGTAATTTTACTCCCCAGGGTACGTACGATATCCTTTTGGCTATATCCATAGAGCATAGGCAGGGTAAAGAAAAGTCATTATCATGGGTTAATTTTCATACGACTATCTTTTAGCCGTAATGATAGTGGCTTATTTTTTTGGTGGGGGGAGAGGTATGATTCGTTGCCTACGCATGATTTTTCTAATTCTATTTAGCTCGTGCTTTTTTTTGTTTTCGGCATATATATATGCCGGGTCTCAGATACATTTAAACGGTGGACCGTTAAAAAATTGCGATCGTGCAGGAGCTTGTTCCTATAAAATAGGAGAAAAAATAACAGTTCCTCTAAGCACTTCTTCAGAATGTTCATTTAAAACTCAGAGGGGGCATATTTATCTTTCTCGTGATGGACATCGCGAGGAAATTTGGAATGACCACATTAAGAGTTCTCTCTCTGCAACAAGTAGCGCTTTTCTAACGTTTTTTAAATCACTCTTTGAGAGGGATTTTAGTCAACTTTTTAACTTGGGGAAGATTCAGCTAGATAAAATTGATGGAAGTATCGCATTTTATTCTCCTGGAAAATATAGCCTGGAGTTTTATGTAGAGGGAGAATCTTATGATATAGGTGGCATTCATTTGGGTAGTTGCGCGTCATCTCGTAAACAATACTATTGGACAATTGATGAACCATCATACTCGGGCGTTACTTTTACTGTTAAAGACCAAGCCAGTGGAAGAGAAGGAATCATCTCTAAATCAAACTCCATTTATGACGTACCTTATGCTCAGAAAAAATTGGTGTTGCAGCCAAATCCTTCCGAAAGAAATAAAGAGATAAACAAAATTGCAAGCTGTACTTATGCGCTTGGCCCAACAAAAACCGGAGAAATAGCCGACAAGACTAAGGTTCTTATCGATGGTGCTCATGGCTCGGGGGTGATAGATCCCCTCCTTATAAAACCTGGAATTACGCTAACCGTGTCTGCATTTTGCAAACTTAAAGGTAAAGGTGATGCTTATCCAGGTTACGAAAAAGAAGTTACTCAAACCATCAAATTTCACCGTAATCAGGCAAGGTTCGGTAATCCGCATTATACCCTGAGTGTTGCTAAAGATGGCAAGACCACGCAGCCACCAACGCCAGACAAGGTCACCCCAATAGACTGGCAAAGCAATGTGAAATATACCATTGGCGTGGGGTTTGATCAGACTCAGTTGGTTAAGCCTGAAACCTGCGATTATGATAATACCCATATCGATGCTCGTGAAAATATGCTCACCAGGGACGCCAAAGACAAGACTAAAAATTATTCATCCTATAAGTTTAGTCAATATTATCACGGTTCCTGTTATATTGGCGGCCGTGACGATAAAAAAGACAAAAACGACAGCCCTTATAAGTATTTCCCCCATCAAGAGGTTATTAATAACAGCTTCACACTCATCCGTAATGCCCCACGTATCGTTACCGAAAATAGCTTTAAGGGTTCCGGGTTTGGTACGGCAACTCCCGATGGTGAAACGACTAAGTTGCGTCCTGGCGATAAAGTGAATGTTAAGGTAACTGCTCATTTGCAAGGTGATTACCCAAATGTAAAAGTATCTCTTATTAACGCAGATAGCAATTTATCCTCTCAGTCTTGTCATGATGATAGCGACCATTCATCCTCTCCGGATTGTCAATTAAGTATCGAACCAGACTCATCAAAATCAATAGAGTGGGTGTTGACGGCCGATAAGACGCTGATGGGGTCCACTACCGCCTCCCTCTCTATGAGTGGCTCCAACCATGAGTTGGAAGCAGAAAGTGGCCAGTTGAAGGATTTTGATTTTGTCAGCAAAAAAATCACTATCACACCGGTGATTACCCTGGCGGGCCAGTTGAATGCGTTGGATGAAGCTGCCTTGGCTAAAAAAGTGTACCACTACGGGCGTGAATTCTCAGTAGCCATGGAGTACAGGCTGTTGGGTAAAACCCCGCAAGGCACCCCGAATACCGCCTATAAAGGGAATTTGGTCGGGTTGAAGGTACAACCTAACAATGGCCTGGTTGCAGATGCGGCCTCTTCCGCCAGGATTACAGTGGGCGAAACGCCGGCTACGGTGAATCCCGGCTGGAAAGGTGATAGCTCCCAGCAATTGATTTCAGGGCAAACCGCACTGGAGCATGATCAGGTGATCCATCTACAGGTGCCTGTAAAAGTGGCATCGAAAACGCGCGGCACGGCCAATATTGAAGTCTTGGGCGGTTTTATCCCCACTAACGTGGATATTGCTCCAGGTTCAACTTTGCAATCGCAATCGCTCCTGATCACATTAGGCGATGAGTTGCTGCCTGCCGAGAATGTTTATTACGCGACGGTAAATGGCGATAAACCTTTGGTCGTCAGCAAGGATACCCGCAATCAAGTGTTGACGGTGAAGTTTGGCAGCAAACTGAAGGCCGATAAACTGATGACTCCTGCCATCTCAGGAACAGAAATGACCGTTACATTGCCGAAAGAACTGAGCCGCTCGCGCGATGGCGATCAGCAGTTGGTGTTACTGTGCGACGGCGAGGGTTGTAGCCAAGAATATCTGGATAATGGATGGGATGGAGAGCGGACAACCACTGTTCTGAAGAGTTTTATGCTCAATCCAAAAGTGGAATACCTACTCAGAATCCCCGTTACGTTGAAGGAGAACATCGTCTCGGTGGCGAACAGCCAAGTGCGGGTAAGCCTTACCCAGTCGCAGACGCAAATCGGTCAGGATACCGCCGAGCGGGTTGTGACCTGGGTTGACAATGGCACACCGTCGACGTTAGTGGTTAACAAAGCGCTGAAGCTAGAAACGCAGGGCCCGGTCTCGATATTGCCGTTAGACGTGGGCGATGAGCAAAAAGCAGGCAGTGCAATCCTCCATGATGAGCACAGCTTCTCTCTCAGCGTGAAAATCGTCAATGCGGCTGACAAAGATAAAGTGACCCTGATGGTGGGTAATAAGCCGGTTGATATGCATCGTTCAGGTCTCGTGAATAAAGATGGTGCCGTGTATGTGGCTGAAAACCTCCCGATCCCGAATAAGCCAGATTATCCGTTGAGTATCCAATACCAATCCGCAACGGGCGCAGTCCTTACCAAATGGTTAACCGGCAGTGAGAGTCGTTACGCTGAGGATCCGCGCAATCTCACTTGTAAAAAACAGAATAACATCATGATGTGCACCTTATATTGGGGAGGTAACCTAGGGGTTCCTGTTCCATATACAGCGGGTGATGCGGTGCTGAGTATTGAAGCTCTAAATAGTAAGGGGCTGTTACACGGGATAACACTGGTGGATTTGATGGACGGACTGTCAGACATGAATGCCCGGATAAAAAACTGGAATGGTGCCGTGTTGTTTAAAACGCAAGGTGGGCAATCTGCGGTCGCTCCACCGAATTTCCGGCCGACCGATAACAAGGAAAGCAGCATTATGGAAACAGGAAAGGGGCCTTTGCCGATAAAAGGGCAATACCAATTCGGTGATTAAATGTGCTTTCTCGACGGTGCAGACAATGCCTGCACCGTCACTAGGCTGGCAGAATGCATTGCTGCTTCCCAGTACAGAAAATCCTATGCTCTGAGGTTTAACATGGCGAATATGACCCCCGATTTTGCACAGTTTCCGTTTGATTATGCCGTCCAGACCGCGCTAAAAAATCAAGGTTTCCACTCAATTTATGACATTCTGGATGTTGAAGAAACCCGCTTTCGTCAGCAATACGATATTGAGCTAAATGGGTATGCCGGGGCGATTTACCAGCAAGCAAAAAATTATTTGGGCATGGCGAATAATGCTTTGCGGCAACAGAAGGTGCCAGTGGATCCGTTGTCTGGAAACGCAGCATCGCCACCGGTGGCTGATAGTTACTATAATCGTATCGCATCACCGAAAAACCATTCGGCGCAATTGGCGCGCTATACCCCACCGCTCTATAACCAGCTGTTTTCCGATGAACACAGCCGCTTTGTTGAACCGGGTAGTCTGCAATCGCTTGATTCCCCAGTAAGCTATCTTGTGTATTTGCTCTCACAGTTGAAAAAACTGGGTCATGCGGGCACCAACGCCTTTGAGTCATTGTTGAAGCGACGCCCGGACTTGGGCACCCTTTTGCTCAATGACGATGCCTTCACACGCTCTTTACCAACCAGTGAACTGGTGTGGGAAATATTGAGTGATGCTTTTGTGGCAGTAAATCAGGCGAATATAAATCGGGTGGCAGAAATTGATCGCCACCTGGCCAGGGACGCTGTCTACCCGCTGACATTGCCGTTTGACGTTGCCCAAACGCGCATGACTCTGGCACTGGATGAAGCCGGGCTTTCCTTTGGTGACGTGTTCAGCATGCTGGCAGCGGATTATCGCACTTACGGTAAAAAAACGGCAGCGGCGTTGGCATGGAGTGGCGTCTCTTACGGTTTACACCAGGAACTGATTCAATCGGCCACCCCAAACAGTCAGCCTATCATTTTGCAATTCGATGAGAGCGGCAAAGTGGCCAATGGTGAATCACTGATGTTGCAGTTGGCCACTCTCTGGCCGGGGATAAAGGTGTCAGCAATTCAGATTGCTGACACGCCAGTGAATTGTAAAAATATAACCTCACCAAATAAACCGCAGGTGACCTTCCAGCTATCTTTTCATTCAGCTCCGCAGAACGCCACTGGAGTGTCCGTCACGGCAGCTCGTACCTCAGCACAGACATGCGAGGCAGGAGCTATCTATAGGGAAAATTGTTCCCTGACGGTGAATGCAGCCAACCAACCGCCGCGCCAGTTGAAAATAGGGGTGTTGATCGGCGATAGGGTCGGTACCGTGGGTGCTAACCAAGAGATGTTTACAGCAGAAGCCGCTCAGCTTGAAGAATATTTTGGGCCGGATGTGAGAAGTGCGGTTGCCGCCCGAATGAGCGTACCGGTCGAAATGCTTTGTCAGGCCGCTGGACTCACCGAACGCCAGCTACAGGAAGCCTTTGCTCTGGGGGATTTTGCACCGCAGGTTGTTTCCTCGCATCTGACCTGGCGGGCTGGCATCCCGGTTAGCAGTGGACAGTACGGTGCGTGTTATTTATGGGGCAAAGCGGCGGGGCTGGAGGAGGCGCTACCTGGCGCAATCCAGGCGGAGGAAATTAAAACTACGGTGTACCAACTCTTTCGTTTGCAAAAATTGATCCGCTTGCAACACCTGACTCAGCTACCTTACGCCGCGTTGGATACTCTGATACAGGCAGCCTTGAGAGCAGAGAGCAAAGAGGGGGAAGATCTCAGCAGCAAAACAGTGCAGGCGCTTGGGGTTTATGCGCGTTATCAGCTGGCCTACAAACTGGATGCGGAACAGGCGACGGCGTTGTGGGGCGATATCAACCCTTATGCTAAACAAGGCCAGATCCCGTTGCTGGATCGTGTCCTGGCTCCGGCGGGTTATCAGCCGGACTTTAAGCTGCCATTAATTGGAAGTGGTCAGCTGGAAGATAACGATATAAGACTATTATCGCAGGCGTTTGGTGTGCCTGCGGCAACGCTGACTGCTTTGGTTAATACACATTCAATAAAGAAAACCCTGAGCGGGGTTTCCTCTTTGTATCGGCTGGTGCTGTTGGCTGAGCGGTTTCATCTCAGCGTTGACGATTTTGTGGCGCTTATCGCGCTGGTTTGCGGTCCGAATGCAATAAACTTGCTTATTACGCCTAATATTGACGAGGCTAATTGCGACACCCTCGATGTGCTAATGACGCTGGATGAGGTGGTGCGCTGGGCTTCTCAGGAGCAACTGCCGCTGGTCGATATGCTGGCGGGGGTATCGGATGCGGAAACCACCGCGCGGGATCTGGCGCTGGGCGCGGCATTGAAAGAATGGTTTACAAAGGTTAATACGAGCAGTAGAGCAAATATTATTACCAAAATGTTACAAGAGTTTACGCAGCTAAAGGATAAAGAGAAAGCGAGCGAGAGCGATATGGGTAAATTGTTAACCATTCGTAATCAGTTGGCAGCGTTGGCCCGCGTGATCGGCCAGTATACCCATTTGGACCCCAATACTGCCAGGGCGTTAATGGTGTTCCATCAGGCATTGTTGGATAAGGCGCTGGTGGCTGCAACCTCCTCCCCGGTATCACTGGCGCCGTTGTTTCTGAGCGCTGGGCTAATACAGCATTATAAACTGGACGAGGTAGCGCTGACGCCTTTGCTGACGGGGCATTCAGGCATGACTCCGAGCGATAATCTTTGGACATCGCTGCTGGCTCTGAGTGATTTTGCACGCCTGGCGTTGGGGGATGAACGCGTGCGGCCGGTGCTGTTGTCTGAACTTGGTTTCGATGATCAAAAAAAGCGCCTGGCGCAGGTATATGCCCTTGACCTCAACGCGGTAACACAGCTCATTGGCTCAAAAACGAATCTCAATGTGACAACCGGGGCTCAATTACAACGTTTAGTGGCCTTTGGCCGCAGCAGTGGATGGTCGTTGAACGATCTTCAAACCTTACTGGAAAAAGGACCCTTGATTGAGGAGTGGAAAGTCCAACAGCCTTTAAGTCAGCGTTGTGGTCCACGCAAAGAGTTAGCCAGAAAGGCACTGAATACCAAACTTGGCGAATTCCGTAACAAGGCATTGTTATCGCTGTATAAAACAACCTGTCGTCGCAGCTTTATTGAAAGTGAACATAAAACCTGGGGTGCCGCCTTTGGCGAGCATGAGCCGAATACCACCGACGTGGCGGGGCAGTTGTTAATGGACCCGGAAATGTCGGCCGCCGTACCTACCAGCAGAGTGGCGGAAGCGATCGCCAGCGTGCAGGCCTTTATCCAGCGTATTGCCGATGGGCGGGAAAGTGAGTGGCAGCTCACTGCGGGCGAGTTACAGCGCTGGCGTAATAATGACAGCCGCTACGCTCTGTGGGCGGCGAACATGCAATTACGCTGGCACCCCGACCAGTATATTAATCCAACCACGCGTCAAAACAAGACGTTGGCTTTTCGTCAGTTTGAAAATAGCCTGTCACAGGCTCGGCTCGATCAGGACAGTATCGAAGTTGCCCTGACGGAATACCTGCATAACTTTGAGCAGGTGGTGAATCTGGAGACGCTCGGGGCTTATCAGGACGGCATGAACAGCAGCCAAAGCCCCATCTATTTTCTGGGGCGCAGCCCCAACGCCCCCTTTGCGTATTACTCTCGCCGTTGGGGGATCGACAGTTCCGGCCTGCGCCGCTGGAGCGCATGGGAGAAAATCGACCTGCCAACCTCCAGTAATGTGATGACACGGGGGGATCAAACCAATCCCGGTTGGGCAAACTATCAGACAAAACATATAAATGACAAAAAAGAATATTTACCGGTGCAGGCCCGTTTGGTTGTGCTTACTGGGCGGCTGTATTTTATCTGGGTAGAGGCCCGTGTCGTGACGCCAGAGCAAATGGTGCCAGATTCAGCAAACAGTGGGGGTAAGAGCACCGTTCCCGAGCATAAAGATTCAGTAAAAAGTAAGGGTGATGGCACATTTCCCGAGCATCAAGCCACGAAAAAGCGCTATCGCCATGTGATCTCTTTGGTGCATCGGCGGCTGGATGGTGGCTGGAGTACCCCGATTGAACTCTATCAGGGAAAACCCGCTGACTATCTGGACCCGGCACCCAATTTGGTGGCGTTCGCCATCCCCCAATACGCCGCAGATTTGAAGGATATCACTTATGCAGAAAAGGGCACGGATTCTGACGGTAACCCGACCGGAAAAAGAGCACTGCTCTTTAAGCAAGCGCCGACTATTTCGGGTGATCTGCTGCTGGTTTCCTTAAATGTCGTGGCGACAGACCCTGAACAGAAAAATGCCGGGTCACAATACTGGTTGTTTGACAGTTTTCTTGATGAGATCCGTACTTCCCCCCGTAAAGACAAAGATAGCGCGCAGCGGCAGTCAAACGGGCTGGATCTGGCAAAATGTGACCAAACACATCCGGTAGTGAAGACCATTAACGAGCTGGTTAAACGTTCTTATTTCTACGTGAAGCCTGATGCCTGCTCCTCCCAAGTCATCACGCCTTGTATCCCCGATCACTGGTTATTCAATGAACGCCAGTGGATCAGCCGTGGGGAGGCGGTATTCGGCAATAAGGTATCATTAACGTTAACGGTCAAGGATGCGGGCCAAGCGAACCGTGATTCTTACGAAACGCTGTCAACAGTAGAATTAACTCCCCAGCAGTGGGCTGCTATACCGGCAGGGTCGCGGTTGGTGCATTTCCTCAGCTTACAGGGGCGAGCCAAATATCAGCAGATCACGCAAGAAATCAGCAGGGTCTCTCTTGTTACTCGCTACCCATCAGGGCCGCTCAGTGCTAAAGAAGTCTATCATGGAGTGATGCTGATACCGAACGGCAGCAGCACCGTGGTTGCTATCGATAACGTGGATAATGCCTTGATCGAACAGGGGAAACTGGCGGTTGCACACAATTTTGTAGAGGCACTAGGCGCAGAGATTAAGGAGAGTGCGCAAGGCGTGCAGTATCTGGTTACCCAATACCTGGAGGGCCAGGATATAGAACAAGATGCGCATTCCCTGCACGGTACGCCACAGCCAACTGATGGCCGGCAAACGGTGGCGATGAAGGGCATGGCCTGCAAACTGTTCGTCAATCTGAACGCGGTTACTGATATCACTCCCGCCATGCTGCAAGCGCAAGATGACTGGATGAGCGCCGACTTTATTCCCGCGCCGAATGGCACTCGGCTTTCTCTGTGGGCTTATGATGTGCCTGCCGAACAGAACAAGCGTAAGCAGGTGTGGCTGGTTACCCGCGTTACTGGCAGTAGTCAACTGGTTGCACTCAAGAAATTGACCCTGCCGGAAAATGTCACCGCGTATCAAATTGCTGGTAATAAACTTAACAAGATAACGCTTAGCACATTGAAGGAAAATGATCCGCCCGTGGCGTATCTCTTAACCACAATAAACGTGCCAGAATCCTCCGAAAAAACATATTATCAGAATTGTTCTCTGCCATTGGCCGATATGACGGCATTTGGCCCGATGAGCTTTACCTTCCTGTTAACCCACCGTGAACAGTCGAATGGGAAAGACATTGCTCCCGCCGGTGTGGCGTTAAAGGTGATCAGTGAGCGTGAACTGCAAGAGGATCTCAAGCTTAACGCAGGTCAAACGGTGTTTACCTCAGAGGACTGGGGGTGGACAGCACCGGTCTTTTCGACGACGACTTTGCCTTATACGTTGAACCGAACCTATCGTTTACCGTCAGCGGAATGCCAGTATTTTGTCGTGAAGGTGAAGGTCGATCAAATCGCCATCACTAAGATGGCTGATAAACATTTTGTTGGTTTTAGCATCAGTGTGCAGTCGCCGTTGAGCTTACCGGCGTATGTGATTGGTCTTAAAAATAATACCCAGACGCAGTGTGCTATTGATGGTAAATCAATAGCACAGCGTGATAACACCCTGAGTGTGGTGGGAGCATCAGAGCTTGCAGTGCATACGTTTTTAGCACAATACGACACCTTGTTCTTTGCCCTGCCGTGGACGGCGAATGCATTTGCCGATGTACGAAAGGATGGCTTGCGTTTTCAACTGGGCAACTTGAAAAATCAGGCAACTATCCCGGGGTATATCCCTTGTGAGGTCCCTTCATTATCGACGGCAATCATCACTTCATCCTGTTCGCCGACGCAGGTTAATGTGGGTGATGTGGTGCACATTACCGCAAGTATTGATTTGGGTGCGGCCCACTTTAGCGACGGGGCGCACATAGAGATCGCTCTCAACAACGCCTATGAGCTGCTGGTTTCGGGGATCAGTACGCCAGCCGGCACACAGGTAGGCAGCAATCAGCTTAGGCTACAGCTAACGGCTGGCCAGCGTGAAGCCTCTTTCAGCCTGCCGGTACGGGTGCGCGATACTATCGCTAACCTCTTGCCACTGGCTACCCTGACCGTCTCCGATAAGCGCTCCGTCGAACGTGTGTTGCTGGCTCAACCTGCGATCGGCAGTGGGCTAAACAGTCAGTTAGCGGTGCAGTGGCACTGGCAGTATGGTACCGATCCGCAACATCTGTTAACCAGTGCGACGGATCGGCCGATAACAGCACTGGCATTGGATCAAAAGTATCTTCTCACGGCGTTGACCTTACATCCGCAGGCAGGCAGTACGGACGATAGATATACGGTGAAATTCACGCTGCCGAAGGGGATCGAGGTTGAGAACGCTGCGGCTAAATTAACTGCTTTAGATAACATTGCCGCCTTGAAGAAGAGTATTGCTTTGCTGGAACCCACCTGGAAAACGACTACGCCAGATGGCACTGGTAATGCCTTGGTGACCCTGCTCTCCAACAAACCGTTGACAGAGGCCACTCTGCTGGTTTTGCCGCTGAAGCTCACTAATAAAAAGGGATTTATTGGCGCCATTAAGGTAGAAGTGATTCGCGGGGACGATGCAGCAAATTGCTGGACGGCGCAGAGCTATCCTTTCTGGCAACCTAAAAAAAATTAAAGACGTGCTAACTATCAGCGCGGGTTGCCAACCCGGCAGCGTAGCGGAGGGCTACCGTTTTGGCGAGCGGTTTAACGTGTTCTTGCTGATACAGGGTCTGGCGAGCCAGGGGAGCCAGTTGTCCCATGCCGAGCTGCATTTGCCTCCGCAGTTTTCTTACGACAATGGGCAAATTTCATATTCGGCGGTATTAACATCGCAGGAGGAAACACCGAAGAAGGAAACGCACAATGGGGAATTACACCCTCGCGAATATAATTCCATTACGGGTACGTTAAATATACCGCTGGACCTGAAATTGACGTTGGGGGAACAGTACATCGTAGTGGTACCGGTGGTGGCTATTCCTGACGAGAAGAGAAAGCCAGGCGCTACCACCTGTACTTTCACCCTGTACACGGCTGATAATGGTTCGCAGATCTCCCCTGACATTAATCCTGGCAACGTAATGGTTTCCGGTGTGGATCATGATGTGATACCGATGTCAAATAACGGCGCTTCCCGACTTCCTGCAGATTCCAGGCTGCCTGTGGGAGCAACGTTTAACTATCGGGTAGTGATTAATATGAGTGAGGCCGACCTCATCAAGCAGTACGGTACAATTCCCCCAATTGGGGCGCCAGGCCCGCAGATACGCTTGACGTTACCGGATACACTGGCCTTGGCTACCACCACATCACGGAAGATAACCACATCGTTAGCAACCCTCTCGCAACAACAGGCAAAAAGTTTTCTGGTCTCAGGTCACAGCTTGCGGCAGAGTGATCATGACGTCAGCAATAGTAAGACGAAAGTTACCGTCCAGACTTTACTTATGCCAAACCAGGGCCTAATCGGGGAGCTTATCGTGCCGGTGACGGTCACAAAATCCGGACCAGTAAACCCGACCCTCACGATTTCCCCTGTGAACAGTAACCTGCAACAATCTCCACAATGGAGCAGCCTGGCACCGGTGAGTTATAACCCACCAAAACTGGTGGCTTACGATACTAATGCGCTGCCAGTGAGCGATTTACATTTTGCGCAGCCGGGGATGAGCGGCTTTACCGACCCAATCCCACTGGCGAAGCCGGCATTGCTGGCCGGCACTACGCCGAAGACGGGAGGTGATAAAAGGTATGTACGGCTGAATTCTCAGTTTGGTCAGGAATTGGTACGGATTGCTCAACGTGACGTCAATGCGGTCTTTCTGGCGGCGACCCAGGATCATCCGTTGCCGCCGCTGGAGGGGGGTGATCCCGAGCCGTTAGAGCAAGATGCGGCGAATCTGCTGTATTTCTGGGAGTTGTTCTATCATGCACCGGCGCTCATTGCGTACAGGCTCAATGCCGAGGGGCGCTACGATGAAGCGCAGGATTGGTTGCATCGTCTGATGGATCCGTTCCCGACGCTTGAAAACGGCAAGAAGAAAGCCATCTGGCGTAGCAGGTTGCTGGAGGCGGACTTCAGCTATGTCGCGTTAGACAACGCGGCCGGCCTTGCCGACCCGGATACCCTTGCCAGCGTGCAACCGGAGTTTTATCGCCGGGCGGTGTTCAATGCCTATGTGAAGAACCTGATGGACAAAGGTGATAGCCATTACCGCGAGCTGAGCCGTGATGGTTTTAATAGCGCTCATCAATGCTATCTGCTTGTCGCCCATCTGCTTGGCACGGATTTCGCGTTGGCCCGTGCTCCGGCATGGATGCCGCTGCCGGCTTCACAGGCGGTGAATGAGTATACGGCAGCGGGGCGGCCTGGGGCACGGTTCGGCCTGCCGCGTAGCCAATTGCACCAATCTCAGGTTGAAAAACTGCAACGGCGGTTATTTAACCTGCGCAATGGATTAACGCTGGACGGAAAACCCTTGGATCTGCCGCTCTACGATCCGCCAACCGATCCGGCTCTGCTGCTGGCAGCCCGGACGGGGGGCGTGCAAGCGATGGATAAATTGCAGGCTACCTCATCCGCGCCCATCTTCCGTTACAACGTGCTTTATGCCCGTACCAGTTCGGCGGTGGAGGTGCTGATTCAGTATGGTAACAACCTGCTGTCGCTGATTGATCGTCAGCAGGAATTGAAGTATCAAAGCCTATTGATTAGCCAGCAAAAAGAGATGGCGGCGTTTGTTATCAGCCTCCAGAAAGACACCTTGCGGATGAGTGAAGAGAGTCGACAGGGGTTGGAGGCCGCGCTCGAATCTGCCCGGCAACGGCTGAAGGACCTGAATACCTGGATTGCAAAAGACATATCCGATCAGGAAAGCCAGGCATTGTCTCTGCGCCGCTATGCGGCAACGATGGGAGAAAGAAGTGCAGAATCGCGTCTTGTGGGCGCTGCGTTGGATTTAGCGCCCAATATTTTTGGTTTTTCCGATGGAGGCATGCATTGGGGGGCTATCGGTCAGGCGATCAGTGATGGGTTTGTGGCCAAAGCGGAAGTGGATAACGGCAGCGCTATGCAAATTGAGACGCGGGAAATGTATCGCCATCGTCTGAATGACTGGAAAGTGTCACAGAAACAAATTGATGGTGAAGTGCAGCAACTGGAGGCGCAACTGCGGGCCGATACTATTCAACAAAGTAATCTTCAGCGTCAGCTGGCACAGTATGAGGCCCAGTCTCGCCAGTTTGACGAGCAGCGCAGCTTTATGGAAAACCGGTTTACTAACGTTGCCTTATATCAGTGGCTGACCAGCCAGGTTTCTGCCCTGTATTACCAGGCTTACGACGCAGTGGCATCACTGTGCCTGATGACCCAGGCGGCATGGCGTTACGAAGTGGCTGACTATAAACCCACGACTAACTTCTTTACCAACGGCGGCTGGAATGAGGCGCACAGAGGACTATTGGCGGGTGAAACCTTGCGCCTGGGGCTGTTGCGCATGGATCAGGCTTACCTGAGCCGGGCAGAGCGTATGTTGGAAATCAGGCATACTTTCTCGCTGAAAGGGCAGTTGGCAGAACAGATCAAGTCGACAGAAACGCTCAACCAAAAATGGCGTGCGTTGTTGCAGGTGAAGCCTGGTAGCAGTCCATTGCTGACGATTCCGATTACCGTGACGGAAAAAATGCTGGCAGAGCGCTACCCGAGCCATTATCTGCGCCAGTTGGTGGCGGTATCGGTGACACTGCCGTGCATTGTTGGGCCGTATGAAGAGGTGTGTGCGACATTGGTGCAAAAAACGGGGCGTTTCGCTACTGAAGCGACGGATGATACATACACTGAAATGAGCAACCCAAACACAAATGCTCCTTACATCATCAAAAAAATTCACCCGGCGTCATCTGTTGCGCTGTCATCGGGTCTGGATGATACAGGGGCCTTTGTTCTCAACTTCGGTGACGAGAAATTCCTGCCCTTTGAAGGCAACGGCGTGGTTGGGGAATGGGAACTGCAGATTCAGAATCCCGGTGGCGATATGCAGCAGCGAATGCTGAAATCGCTTAATGATATCATTATCACTTTCCGTTATCGGGCGAAAGACGCAGGAAGAAAGGATTATGCGGAAAAGGTGATGAGTAAAATCAAACCGGGAAAGAGGGCGTAGTGAACACTCCGGCAGCTTAAAAAAATAACGGGTATAAAACTCGGCGGCGGTGCGGACAAGTATGAACCGTACTGCCGATCCTTCTGAAACAGGAGAATTAATATGTTGAATCCACATCGTGCACTTGCGACTGCACCGACCCGCCGCTTTCGTTGCGGCGTTCTGGCTCCGGGGCTGATAGCCGGCTTGCTAATCGCCAGTGCTAGTGCCTCCGCCGAGAGCGCGAAAGCATTCAGGTTCAAGATTACCAGCCAGGTCGTACCTGAAATTACCCTGTTTAATCCAGAAGCCACCACCGCGATCGCGTTTAGAAAAACCGAGATTCCTGATGCAAGTAAGGTGGATACACAGAATTATATAAGTATTTGCGCCAACGGATATCCGTGGGTGAAGGGTTACAAGAAAAATGCGAAGACCGAAAATCAAAAAGTACTCATGACTTTTTTCTCCCCGAAAGCGCAAACTGCGTTAGCGCCTAACCTAGGGGAAGATTTTGCCGCCATACGTACGCAACTCAATACGCCCTATACCCTGCATCTTCCCCTGTCGAAACATCTTAATACTGGGGAAACTGATTTCAAGACTGATGACCCCGTAGTGACGTTTGGTATCCGGCCAGCATTTCCGTTCGCAAATAACTGTTCCCCGACCGCGGGCGTTTCTCAATTCCTCAGACCAATTACCATCCCGGTGCGCTCCATCGCCGATGCCACACCGATTATCGAGCAACTGGTTCCCACCCAGCAAGAGTTGGCCAAGGACGGTAAACACTTTATTGCGAAGGTAAAAATTCTGGGGGTAACGAAAGACACTACCGTGCTGTGGGTGGATAGCAATAATCCCAATGGGTTGCCGATGGCCCGGGCTAAAGAGATCGCTAGCCAGCCTGATGTGGAGCATGGTTTGACCGGCAAAGAGGTTATAGGAGGTTTGTACCGTGTCTCGCTACCTGTTCCGACGACCATGACCTATAGCGCCAAGGTTAAGGTAACGAAGCTAATTAAAAGCCAGAGCAGGACGTTTGAAGAACCGATGGTCAATGGTGACGTCAACAAGCCTTACTTGAAAGTATCAGACTGTACAGACAATCAGTGTCAGATTATCTGGAATAGCGTGATCCCCTACAGGGATGTTAACGGCAGTTTGGGATTGAGTCTGCAGGGAAACCTTCCGGTATTGGATAAAACCCAACTGCCAAAGGCCATCTTCACGCTACAGCGCAACAGTGAATGGAAGCAAGTGGGATTGTTTAGCGGCCAGACTGACGCGGCTCTGGCCCAGAGCAACTGGAAACTTTACCGTAATACCGCCAGCCCGCTGCTAACTTCATCACCTTTACCGCAAAAAGGGGTTTTTCTGCTGAATTTTGAGACGGTTGCTGCTCCATGATGCTTTGTTAAACGTGCTGGAGAGGAGAGGAATAAAATATGAGCTTTTGCGGTGCCGAGGCGCAACGCCGGCTAACATCGGCATTTAAACTGCCCTTCCCAATGGAGCGGGTGGGTAACTCAATATCACTTGATGACAAACAGCACCTTCCTTACGGTCTTTCCCCAAGGGTATGGGGAAGACGCTGTCATCTGCCGGCATAGCGTCCATATCAGGAGCAGAGATAATGCATATTCAGGTTGCCGCATTACGCACCATAACCAGTGAGAGGACGCGCCATTTAGTGGCGCGGGATAAACAACAGAGTATTACAGAGTACGCGCAGCAACATATTACCCGACGTCAGACGGAAATAGAGCAGGCACTGGCAGCATTAGTGCAGCACAAAAAAGATATATCAGTGCCCTTGTTTGTCACCCTGCCTGAGTTTTTTTGGAATATCCGCTGGGATGCATTAAAAAATGACGAAGAATTACATAATTTGACCGAGTGTTATCTCGATCAATTGCCGCAGAGAATAAATACTATTTTGGGTGCATTCCCGAAAGATAAATATGGAGGCATTATTCTCCTTGCCGGGACCGTTGCCACGTTGGTTGAAACGGCGCAGAAAGGGATTTATGAAGCGCTCAATTACTGCCTTATCGGAAATAATATCAGGAAAATAAAGTCCGGCAGCGCTGAAATGTCCATGTGGCCGAAGCATCATACTTCATGGGTGGATTTTGGTCCGCAGGTAGGGGAGTCCGGCGATATTATTGCCTATAAGCTTTCCCCCTCCCTTGGCGTTGCCGTATTAAAAACCAGCACCTGTGCTCCTGAACATAACACTGTTCAAGGATACGGTAGTCATATTGATAATGACATGATCAAAGAGTGTCCGTTCAGTATCAATATTTGTCTGGACTATACGCGTCTGAGTGCAAGCGAACAGCAAAATCAGCCAGGAAGAGTATTACCCCTATGGCGGCACGGCAATGTGGGGGGCTCGCAGCCAGATAGAGACAAACTATAAAATAGTACGTTATTCAGGCAAGGAGCGAGATGCTACGGGATTGTACTATTACGGTTTTCGTTACTATCAGTGTTGGGTTGGACGCTGGCTAAGCAGCGATCCAGACGGCCCGGCCGACGGGGTAAACCTGTATCGTATGGTCAGAAACAATCCCGCTACGCTACACGATATTGATGGGCGGGCACCCGCTCCGCTTGCGAAAGTGGATGCGGCGTTAACAGCGTTTATAAGCACCACCCGGAATGAAGATATAAAAGCAATTCGCTTATACGCCGAACGTTTGGATGCTATTAGCAATGCGGT
Source organism: Photorhabdus hindustanensis (assembly GCF_002968995.1). NCBI lineage: Bacteria > Pseudomonadati > Pseudomonadota > Gammaproteobacteria > Enterobacterales > Morganellaceae > Photorhabdus > Photorhabdus hindustanensis. The sequence continues at coordinate 9,537 of NZ_PUWT01000072.1, read as the reverse complement.
AAATACAATTCACAATTTTGTTGATGCGACCGCCTCTGAACGACGCGGACTCGCGATGGCGACCAACAAGGGAAGTAGCATAGTGATCACCTCTACGGTGAATTCTGTGTTCAGTTGGGGCGGAACGGCCGCAGGGGCCGCCGTGGGTGGAGCCATAGGTTCTGCGCTTATGCCTGGTGTGGGAACCGCAGCAGGTATAGCAGTGGGAGGAAAGGTTGGTAGTTGGGGGGCGGGCTTAGTTGCCAAGGAAGGTAATGAATTGTTATACGATAATGTATTGAGCAAAATGAAAATGGGCAGACCGGGAAGGCTACAGACATCGATAATGAAAAGGGCACTAAATCGTGCTCATGATAATTTTGCAGTTACTGAAGCAAAGAATTATGTCGAGCAAAATTATTGGCCTAACCGTGATTCTATAAAGACATTTGTGACAGGCAAGATCGGGGGAGCCATTAAGGATGAATTCAATGCTAAGGTCCCTGTTCTTGCACTGTTTGATTTCGCCATGATGGTTAATGAGTTAGGTGCTGGGGAAATAAGGCAAGGGAAAATCGAAAAGATTGAATCTATTTTTAAACATAAAACTGTAGAACCCTTTTTGACTGATGAATACCATGATGAAATTATGGGGAAATTTGATTATCTAGGGAAAGAGACGCTCCACAGAAACGGTATTAGGAATAGGCTTTATCGTGTTAAGACCAGTAAAGAAGCGCTAACCAACAAAAGAACAACTATTCTGAACAGAATTCGAGATACAAGAAGAATGTTAAAAGCCTATACATAGGTAAAATGCCATTCAATTAAGGAGTTGAAGTGTTAGAACTCGGCGTCTAACGGAGGAAAATAGGGCTGGAAGCCCGATTCCTTTTTATCTTTAAAGCACAAAATGAATTTTTATTCATAAAAGAGCTTAAGTGAACGGCATTGTATACATAGGTAGGGTTTTAATTTTGATATGATTCGCGTTGGCTCCTTAACAGAGTTAAGGCGTCATTATCTTTACCCCACAGCCTTAAGCCAACTGACCATTGGAGCTAACGATGAGTAATTCGATATCACCCGACATGATAGCTGCCCCATCCTCACTGTCTTTGCCTAAGGGGGGGGGGACGTTAAAAGGGATGGGACAAACGCTGTCATCTGCCGGCAGTTTTGGCATGACAGAGATGAGTGTGCCGCTGCCGATATCGTCTGGCCGGGGTTATGCACCTATGCTGGCATTACACTATTCGAGTGGCGGAGAAAACGGGTTGTTCGGTCACGGTTGGGGCCTTGGGATCATGCGCGTAACGCGTTCAGTTCGTCATGGGGTGCCGCGGTATAACCAGAAGGATGTCTTTCTTGGCCCAGATGGAGAGGAACTGGTCGCAGAACGAGAATCAAATGGCAGAATCCACACGGTCTCCTGTTCAGAATATGCGGGTTTCCCGCTCGATAATACTTATACCGTGACTCGATATTTTCCCAAAGTGGAAAGCGCGTTTAATCGCCTGGAATATTGGCAGTGTAAAGATAATGCGGGGTTTTGGTTGCTCCATGGTGCAAATGGCGAATTGCACTGTCTGGGAAAAGAGCCGCAAGCGCGGCTGGCCGATCCCGATAATCCACAACATGTGGCCGAATGGTGGCTACAGGAATCATTATCCCCCTCAGGCCATCAAATTCGTTACTGCTACCGTGATGATTGCCAAACGGCTGCGTTGGAACGGGTGTACTACGGTAATAAACAGGCATCGAACGCGCTGTTGGCTTGGGACGATTGCGCGCTGGAGGCGAAAGACTGGTTGTTTACCTTGTTATTTGATTATGGTGAACGTGGCTGTGACCTGAACAAGGTCCCAGACTGGCAGGTAGCGCACTCGACGGCACCAACACGCAAGGATCCACAGCACCGCTATGAATATGGGTTTCCCCGTGATATCAAACTATTATGTCGCCAGGTATTGATGTTCCATACTTTCGCTGAACTGAATGACGGTAAGCCCTGTTTAGTCAGACGCATGCTGTTTGACTATGACGAAAATCCGCTCATGACCCAATTGGTCGGCATACAGTCCGCAGGATATGATGAGCGGAAGGCATTGCTTTCCGTACCGCCGCTGGACTTCCATTATACCCCATTCTCCCATTCTGCCGAGGGGCAACTTTGGCAACCACTTGAGGCGCTGTCTGAAATAAAGGATGGCCAGGATTATCAGTTGGTAGACCTGTACGGTGAGGGACTGCCTGGTCTGCTCTATCACGATCCTGATGGCTGGTATTATCGGGCTCCGGAGCGCGGGAAAACACCGGACAGTGTCATTTACGGAACACTACACGAGTTACCTGCAAGCCCCTCTTTTACTGGCAGTAAAATGACGCTGATGGATATTACTGGCGATGGCCGGCTAGACTGGATAGTGCAACGCCCGGGCATGGCCGGCTATTTTACCTTAAATGCCGCCAAACAATGGTCGGGGTTTATTCCCTTTAATGCCTGGCCGTCTGAGTTTCAGGCCGCCACCGCGCAGTTGATGGATCTAACTGGCGCTGGACTACAAGATTTGGTGCTGATTGGGCCAAAAAGCGTGCGTTTATATGAGAATAAACGCCAAGGATTTGGTGGGCCAGTAACCATCAGTCAGACGGAGGATGTGATGCTCCCCGTTGTCGGGCGTGACGTTACAGAGTTGGTGGCGTTCAGTGATGTGTTAGGTTCCGGGCAGCAGCACCTGATCAGCATCCGTCATGATGCTGTCACGTGCTGGCCCAATCTGGGACGGGGTAAATTCGGTAAGCCAATCAGACTGCCCGGTTTAACATTGGACGAACGGACGTTTAATCCTTCACAGGTTTATTTGGCTGATATCGATGGTAGCGGCGCCGTTGATATTATTTATGCGGAAGCCAGTCAGCTGCGTATTTTTCGCAATCAGTCAGGGCAAGGTTTTTTAGAAGACAGGGTGTTACCCCTTCCTGAGGGGGTCTGTTACGATAGACTGTGTCGGTTAAGTTGTGTGGACCTTTATGGTACCGGGGTGACCAGTCTGGTATTGACGGTGCCCTATATGGCAATTCGCCATTGGTGTTATACCTTCGCGGACAAAAAACCCTACCTGTTGGAAGGGATGAATAACAACATGGGTGCGGATACGCAATTCCATTACAGTAATTCGGCCCAGTCCTGGTTGGATGAAAAACAAGCGTTTCCACAGGCGGTCTGTCATCTGCCCTTTCCGGTACAGTTGTTGACCCGCGTTCAAACGTTGGATGAAATTACCGGAAATTGTTTGACACAAACCTGTCGTTATCGACGGGGCATGTATGACGGCACAGCGCGTAAATTTCGTGGTTTTGGCTGGGTCGAAGTGCAGGATACAGATGAAAATGCCCGACCGACCGGCATTCATGAAAGCGCAAGCAGCCCGACGCTAACTCGCACCTGGTATCATACGGGGCGGGAAGAGGATGAAAGTAGCCTCTCCGAGATGCCTGGGAAGCTATGGCGGCCTTATCGGTTAAACAGCACCCGATTAACCGAGTGGAATGGAAGTGCCGATCAACTGATTGATCCGGATAACGTGTTGAAACAGCCGTTGTATCGTTCATTACAGGGACACGTGTTGTGTCAGGAGATCTATGGTCTCGATAAATCCTCAATTGAGTCAGTGCCTTATAGTGTAACCTTTTATCGATATCAGTTACGCGTGGTGCAACCCGCTTTTGGGGCCATAGAGCCTGTAGTGTTTCCCGCACTGTTGGAAACACTCAGCTATGTTTATGAGCGTATCGCCAGCGATCCAAAAATAACGCAGAGTGTGCAGTTAGAACTTGATGCTTTTGGTTCGGTTTTACACGGTGTTGATATTGCCTATCCACGTCGCCAATTCAAAGAGTTAAAAGTCTATGCATCTTCTCTGCCCGAGGGCGCCTTTGCCGCCACAGAGGATAGTCAGCAATATGTCTTATGGCTCAATGAACATCGGGCGAAGATGTACCATCTTTGTGATGCACAGGACTGGCGGTTAGGGCTGCCAAACATGGCCCGGGAAAATACGTTGCAATATAAGGTGCAAGATGTGCCTGAAGGTGGATTGAGCCTGGAAAAATTGAAAGCGCCTGGGGGGCTTTTAGGTAAAGATAGGGCGCGTATCTTTACCGGACAAACCCAATGGAAGTATAAAGATGATAACCCTACCTTGAGCGCATTGTTGGAATATACTGAAACGGCCGAGCTTGATGATATTAGTCTCAATGCATTTAATGGTGTCTTGGATGGGCAGGCAATAAAGGATAAATTGCTGGCTGCGGGCTATATTGAAGCACCAAAAATACTTGGGGCCAAGGAAGAAAGTGATCCAGTTTGGGTGGCACGTAGAGGGTTCACGACTTGGAGTGATTATAGCTGTTTTTATTTACCGGTAGCGACCCGCAGCAGTTTACTGGTTGGGCACACGGCAATAAAATGGGATAAACACTGTTGTGCCGTAATTGAAATTAAAGACGCGGCGGGTCATACGACTGTAGCTGAATATGATTACCGTTTTCTTATTCCCTGGAAAATAATCGATATTAATGACAACGCCTCTGAAGTAAGCATTGATGCCTTGGGAAGAGTGCTTGCCACTACGTTTTATGGCACTGAAAACGGAAAGGCCGTGGGTTTTATGAAAGATATTAAGGCCTTTTCACCGCCACATACATCGATGGGTGCCACGCTTGATAACCCAAATGTACCACAGCATGTTGCTTCCTATGTGTTGGTCGATACTCACAGTTGGATGGGGAAACTAGAAGGCGTGAGTGCTCGTGATCACGCCTCTTTACTCTCTCAACATTTTGTCACCTCGGAAGGTTATGTCCGGTCGTTGGCGCGTCAGCGGCTCGCATCAGGATCTTCCGAGAGTTCCATCGCGTCTCTATTGTCTGGGAAAATCAGCGCGGTGCAACGCTTACCTATCAGTAATGCGGTATTTATCGCAGATAACTATCCCAATGTGGAGCAACAGATTAGAACCCGCGTTACTTTTTATGATGGTTTTTCTCGAACCTTGCAAACGGCTCAAAGGCATAAGTCTGGAAAGGCGGCCATTCGCGATCCAGATGGACGATTAAAGGTAACGGATAATGGCAAGGCTGTTGTTCCTGTGTTAGCTGATACAACGACGCGCTGGGCGGTGTCCGGTCGCATGGAGTATAACAATAAGGGACTATCGGTCCGCATGTATCAGCCTTTTTTTGTCAATGACTGGCGTTATATCGCGGATGATTCACTACGCGTTAATGGTTATGCGGATTGTCATTTTTACGATGCGCTTGGCCGTGAAATCTCGGTTACTACAGCCAAGGGATATATCAGGCGGCAGAGGCATTATCCCTGGTTTAGCGTGGCTGAAGACGAGAACGATACTTATGCTGAGCTTGTAGGACAAATCGTGCATTAATTTCTGAGAGGCGAATTGATGAACAGCCTAACGGCGAAAAATATCCCCAAGTGAAGCCGTTACCATGGGGGCGCGATGACTATTTTGCGAGCACAGCTGGTAAGCATGGAGATGAACAGATGATTGGAAAATACGTAAAATCAGGGTAAAGAATCCCCTAGGTTACATGCAGACATCCGTTAGCTTACGGCGAGTTTCTTCATTACCTTTCAGTGAAAAGAAGGTTCTTATGGCATCCAATACACAGACAGTGGTAACCCTATGTCATCACCAGACGCCCTTCGTGGTCTTGAACGGTTCGCGGGGGGAGCCGGTGCGCAACCTGAGCTTTCTGCGTTACCCCGGCGAGTCAGGCCCCGCACGTTGTCTGGTTCAGCGCCAGTGCCATGATCCGCATACCCGTGCGATGCGTGCCTTTGGCGCCCGTTCTTTGGCGGAGGGCATTCCCGATGCCCTGACTCTGACAGGCCTGGCAGGCCAGCCGCTTTTCAGCCACACCGTCGACGGTGGTACCACTCGTCTACTCAGCGATATAGAAGGCCGCCCTTTCTGGGGTTGCAGTGCCGAAGGCACGGTGAGCACTTGGCATTATGAAGCTCCAACTCTGCCCGGACGCCTGCTGTATGTAACCGAGCAGGCGGTGGGTGCCATGCATGCTCGAGTCCGCCAGGCACTGACCTGGGCGGGATCTGAGGCAACAAAATGCAACCTGGCCGGCGCTGTTGCTGCTGCGTGGGATAATGCCGGTGTCACTGAAACGTTATCAATGTCCTTGACCGGGGTGCCGCTGAAGACCAGGCAGCGTCTGCTGGATTCCCAGACAGCGCTGCCTGACTGGCCGGATAATACCCCACAACGGCAGGCGTTGCTGGAGCCGGATGCCCAAGCGTTGGAGTCTGAGGTGCAGACTAATGCCACCGGGGAGGTCATTGCGGAAACCAATGCTCTGGGCGTCACTACCCATAGCCGTTATGACATTTCGGGTACTGTGGCTCAGACCTGGCTTACTTGGCAAGAGCATGGCCAGCTTCGACGTCTCGGGGTTCTGGATATGGTGGAACATACGGCCGACGGCCGCTTGCTCGCCAAGACCGAGGGCAACGGCGTGGTCAGTCATTACGAGTATGAGCCGCAGACCCAGCGACTGAGCCATCTGACGGTGTCGCGCCCGCTGTCGCACACGCAGGGTGCACAAGTCCTGCAGGACCTATCTTACCATTATGACCCAGTGGGGAATGTCATCATGCGGCATGATGCTGCGGTAACGCCTGACTGGCACAGTAATCAGCAGACCGCCGGCAGCTGTACTTACACGTACGACTCGCTATACCGCCTGATAAGTGCCCGCGGTCGTGAACGTCTACCGGATACTGTAAGGGGGCCATTGAGCGGGTTGAAGTACGATAACAGCGGTGGGCGGGGCCTCTGGTGCCAGTACACCGAAAACTATAAGTACGATGACGGCGATAATCTGATACAGATCAAACATCAAGGGTTATCCCCTTGGACGCGAGGGATGGTGGTATCTACCACCAGTAACCGGGCGATACTAAAAACGGTTCCCCCCTTGGCCTCATCGCCGGACATGGGATTTACCCCGGGCGGCCGTCAGCGCACGTTAGTAGACGGTCGTCAGCTGGAATGGTATGCCGACGGTCAGCTGGCCGGGGTAAGCCCGGTGATACGGACGAACGGTGCGGAGTCTGACCGGGAGCGATATCAGTATGCTTCTGCGGGGGTGCGGGTGCGTAAGGTGCGCACTACGCGGGTGTCGGGGGGAAGTCAGCGAACGACTGTGACCTATGCCGGGGGGATAGAGCGACGTCAGTGTTATACGGAAAGAAAGATGACCTTACATGTGGCCGTCATGGACGAGGGCAACGTGCGGCTGATATGGGACTACCTTCGAGGACAGGTTCATGTGCGTTATGTACTGAGCGATATACTGGGCAGCGTCACGGGTGAAACGGATGAGTTGGGACGGGTAACGTCACGGGAGGAGTATTACCCGTACGGAGGGAGTGCGGGCAGCGTTGAGGAGACATCTGACATTATGGTTCGTACGCGGCGTTACTCGGGGAAGGAGCGTGATGCTACGGGGTTGGTTTACTATGGTTACCGGTATTACCAGCCGGGACTGTGCCGCTGGCTGAGCACCGATCCGGCGGGGACTATGGACGGCTTGAATCTGTTCAGAATGGTAAGAAATAACCCGATAACGTTATCAGATCCTGATGGGCGCGCCCCAGAGCCGGCAGTCATCAGATACAACAATAAATCCCGCTGGGATACATCGGTAATACCACGTGGAATGAGTAATAACAGCATGTTAACGCCTGAAAGAGCATCTCAGTTGCATAATCATCGGGGAGGCGGCGCTTCAATACTTTTCGCGGGAAGTGGATCTTTTCAGCATTTGACCAGCAATAGTAATGGTGCTGCAATTAATGGTTCTGCATTTGGCTTGTTATTAACTCATACCGAAAGCGGAGGAAAAGCCGTTATGCATAATATCGACTCTGCCTTAGGTGTATTAAAGCACTCTGTCGACTCAACATTCGTCAGGAACACCAATGTTGACATTGGTTTATATCATATTAATAATTTTCCAGGCAATGCCAGTTCATTTATCCGAATGGAAGGCGTCCATGTGGATGAGCTCAATATTGTTATCAAAAAAAATGCCATTAATCACCCTATGTTGAGAGGGAGTAATAAACAGACTGGTGCATCAAATAACGCTGGGGGGGTGGTATGGACGACGGGAGGAAGAATTAGACAGTTAAATATAGTAATGGATAAAGGAGTGGCTAATTTTTCATTAGAGAAAATGACAGTAAAGCGGGCTAATATGTTTATTGAGGGCAATGATAACAACTACCGAAAAATATCAAGAACTCATCAGCTCACAGCAGGAATGAATACAAACAAAGTTATGGAAGAGCAATTAGGTAGTAGTGTAGGAGCGTCATTACAGGGTATGTCTATTAAAACGCCACAGATAAATATGTACAAAAAAGGTTATCATCTCAGCTTAGGCCCAATTGAGACAACGCTGTCAGGTTCTGAAATAACCTGCGCTGATTTTAAAATGACAAAATTTTCCCATCGTAATTCCTATATTAAATCCAAAATGGAAATTTCAGGAATAAGTTGGAGTAGCACGTTACAGTAAGGGTGTTTATGCTTGCTACAAAAAATACCGGTCAGGCTTGACCGGTATTAGGGGAAATAGCCTCGGTGTTTATTATTGCGAATAAGCGTGCAGATTAACGGGCGGCAGAGACTGCCGCTTCTTGCGCTTTCTGCTCAGTGTCCTCTGCGGTGTCCAGCGTCATACGGTACAGCTTTGGTGCAGTGAGCATCATTAGAATGGCGATAACTCCTGTGGTGATACCAATCTGCATAAATACGTGGCTGTAAATCGCCAATGCCCCATTCCCAGTCGAAATGCAACAAAGTGACCCACTGGCCAGACCCGGATAAAATCACCGTTCTGGCACAACTGGAGATCCCGTTGCATGCAGGGAAAACATCTGACTCAGAAAGAACGTTTCTACATCGAAAAACGATGTGGGGAAGGCGTTAACCAGGCTACCATTGCTAGGGAGCTTTCTCTGCCACGCTCTACCATCAGCAGGGAACTCAGACGCAATACCGACTCCGCTTTCAACGGTACCTACTCCTGCAGAAGGGCGGAAACTCTGGCCTGGGTATGTCGTCATAAACCCTTGCCAGACAACGCCTTTCACCATCTGGAGCCACAAGTTCAGGATTATATTAGGCTCGCACTGTCTACTCACACCTCACCCGAGGTCATCAGTGGCCGCCTGTCTCTGGAGTTTGGCATCTCAGTCGTAATACTCCGGTCATCTCACCTTGTTCTTCCTCTCCGGCCCCTGCACGCTACTGCTTCCTTATCTTCACCTGGAGACTGACACCATGAGCCGTAGCCGATATACCCCGGAACAAAAACAACACCATGTGGCCCAATGGCGCCACAGTAACCTGACCCGAAAACAGTATTGCGAACAGCATCAGCTGAGTTTTTCCTCTTTCCGCGACTGGATTGCCGACAGTCACAAAATGCGCCAACCTCTCAGCCAGA
>NZ_PUWT01000071.1:0-35560 GCF_002968995.1 Photorhabdus hindustanensis | reverse complement strand
CCCTCTTCCGCCGCCAGTCGGCACCAGAAATCATAGGCGGATTCGCGTTTTTGCGTGGTGTATTCCCGTTCGACATGGCGTTTATAGAGCGTATCGCGGGTAAATAAAATACGATGCTCTTTAAGCAGGATCGTTAAGATTTCCGGTACAGACTTTCGATGGAAAATACGGCTGTCCTGATTGAGCGTCATCAGCCACATTGTGGGGCGGACAGTGAAAATATAAAAAGTCCGACGGCCATCGGTATTATCCTGTTCAGCCCCGGTTATCAAGCCATTAATGGTCCGTTCGGTGACGCCATTGCGGGTAATGGTCAGTGACGCACTGTCCCCCAGCTGTTCATTCAGGGGAATGTCATCACGTGAACTCACCACTTTTAACGTCAGGCGATAAAGCTGTGACAGCTCTTCCTGTAAAGTAAATTGCGAGACCTGAAAGGTGGTTTGGGGCAGCGCGCCAATTCGGCAGGTGAAAACTAATCCATCCATATTTGAAACCCTACATAATTGAGCCATTATCCTGAGATGGGGATAACGCAAGAAGCCATTAAACGAGTCATTACAGCGGCTCTTTTAAATAGCGCCGGTCTGTTCCGCGGTAAAAAAATGACAGCGTAAAACAGCCATCATTTAATACGTGGCGTTAGAGAGAACAACAGACCGCTTCCAACTAAGTAGGATGGAGTGGAGACAGATAACAGATAACAGATAACAGAGAATTTCGCTCTCTAAATATTATGACCCCAAGCTCACGATATTTATCAGATGAACATGAAGAAAATGTGATTAATGTCACGCAAAATGGCTGATTAATCGCCATCCATATACGGAATGAATAAAAATCGCCGTAAATTTTCATCTGATGCAGAGGCAATATAAAACCCCAAAAGCGTCAAGATATTAATCCGGTATATTGGAACTGGCGACAAATAAGCTTTCATCTTGGCAGTACACGCATTTTTTCATTCCAGGCTGTTGTTGTAACGAAAACGCCTTCATGAACTCTTTCACATACTTAAGTCACTACCACATTTTATTGCTCCTTAAAGCACCAGTCCGCGCCGATTTTGGGGTTAAGGTCAATATCCACTTCGATGACTTTTCGTATAAAGCCGCCGATATTGACCCCAGATAAAACAATTCGATATTTCAACTAATCTGAACGCCCTATTAAAGGAAGCTGTTCCAGCATATCTTTAAGATTCATAGCATCCCAAGGAAGGTGTTCTGCAATCCCAAGCCCAACCACTTTAGCCCGAGAGGCTGCCTTTTGGATCAGAGCCAGCACATCGGGAATGTTAAGTTTACCTTTGGCGATACCACCGAAATCATGCTCACAGGCACCCGGACGAGCGAATAATACGGAACGGAAGTTATTTTCATCCAGTACATCCAAATCGATATGAATTGCCAGACATTCGATTTTCTCTTCTTCAATCCATTTCATCACCGACTCGCCTCCCGCTCTGACATCATTTGGAGAACAGGTTCTGATTGCGTTATCAGCAATGAACTTTTTCTCATATTCCAGCGGGCTGTGTATTCCTGCGATCATGACTCTCCGGGAAGGTACTGGGCAAACCACGGTGGTTGTCAGATCGGGATCGCCATTGCCCATCAGTGCGCCAAGAACATGAGCGTGAGCATTCTGAAATTGAGCGGGAGTCATAACATCAGGATGCGAATCAATCCACAGTATCCCTAACTTTTCTCCCCAGCGCTCACTCAGCCAGGCAAAAGGGGCGAGATCAACCAGACAGTCACCACCAAACGTGACGATATTATCTGGCTTATATTCACGAATAATTTTCCAGACGCTACTAAGCTGAGTTTTAAGTGCTTCCCTGCCGATAATGCCATTTTCTACCGAGAGAGGCTTGGCTGGTTCCTGAATGGGTACATGAATAACAGGCGCATCCGTTTCCGGTGCAAGCCAGTTCAACATTTCCGCACCAAATTTATATGCCGGGTTATTTCCCCCCTGCCACTGCGGCATAACCAGCCTGATAGTATTTGAACAGTTAGTCATTACGATACTCCTTTGCATATATGTAAAGTGTATTCAACATCAGCCAAGCTGACGCCTCATCGACACTCCTTTCCCGCCTTATGTCGGCTGGAGTGCCTTTTCGAGGTAAAGATGATTTTCAGTCTGAACCATCCTTCAATCGCTTCTATCTGACCAATAACCACTCTACTGCAAAAAATAGCAAATAAAATAACCCAATGGGATAGGCAGTAAATTGCTGAATGAGATAGGATCTTGACCTGATAAACACTAAATTAACCTTATCAATCTATTACCAATAAGAAGGCATTATGTGGTTTTCCAGATTTAAACTGGCTTTTATCGCACTTTTACTTCCTTGGTTGCTAACGGTAGCAACACAAATGGCGGGAAGAATCTATCTTCTCTTAGCTTATGGCAATCATCAGCTTCTTGTTGATTCTACTCAAGACGTGGAACGCATGTTCTGGATCGGAGGACTGTTTGATATTCGGATTGCCAGTTTGCTGTTTGTGCCTTGTCTGCTGATTGCCAGCTTATTTGCTATTAATAAAAACAGCTTCAACATATGGCAACACGCCTATCCGTGGTTGGCAACAACACTCAGTACCGTGGTCGGGGCTTTGACGGTAAGTAATGTTTACTACTATGCCACTTATGAACGGTCGTTCGATATTTTCATCTTCGGCTTAGTGGAAGATGATACGCAAGCCGTGCTATACACCTTATGGAACGATTATCCTGTTATCGAAAGTTTGCTCTGTTTAGCGCTGTTCGCAATGACTGTTTTCTGGTCCTGTCTGCTCTGGCAACGCTACCTTATTGCACGCACAGAGCGCAAAACCAGTCTGCCCGTTTCTGCTATCGCGACGCTGGTTATTTTGACTGTCTGTTTCGTTGGTATGCGTGGCTCCATAGGTACCTTTCCACTACGTCAGGCCAATACACAGGTTTCAGAAGTCAAAATGCTTAATATGTTGACACCTAATGGCCCAATGGCACTGAACTGGGCGTTTAATGATCATTACAAAAATAGCGACTTCCCAGAAGCAACAGATGAACAAGGTAGCTGGTTATTAAACCATTTTCTGGAGAAACCAACCCCTGCAAATCTGTCACCGTTTATGGCTAAAACTGCCGACAACCCTACCGCTCAAAAAAATCCGCCTAATGTAGTATTTAATGTCATGGAGAGTATGGGTTATCACCTACAAAGCTTGGATCGCCCAGATCTTGATGTTTTTGGCGCCCTACGCCAACACTGGCAAAACGACTGGCGTTTTGAACGTTTCGTTTCCGAAGGCGATGGCACCATTGACAGTTTGAGCCGTTTCTTGATCCGCAGCCCAAACAGCGCAGTCAGTCAATCCACCGCGCAGGATCTCGATTTCACCAGCAATATGTTCAAACCCTATCTGGCGAATGGTTACAAAATTATCTTCGTCACATCCGGTAACGGCGCATGGCGTAATTTGAATCAGTTCCTGCCAAACCTGGGAGTCAGTGAATTTATCGATCAAAATGGGCTGAAAAATCGCTATCCAGAAGCCAAATTCGATACCTGGGGCGTGCCTGATGAGTTTATGTTCCGTTATATTGAAGAGCGTTTAGCTCAGGCAGAAAAGAACGGGGAGCATGTTCTGATTATGTCATTGTCTACGACTCATCATCCTCCGTATAAATCACCAGAAGGCTATAAGAAAACCGATATTAAGCTGAACGATATAGAGAAGCAGCGTTTAAGTCATTTGGCTAGTGGTGATGAACTACAAGAGGTTTTCCACACTCTGCGTTATGCCAACGATCAATTAGGGCAGTTTATTAGTTGGGTGAAATCCCAGTCATTGGCTTCCCATACCATTATTGCGGCAACCGGTGACCATAATATTCGAGGTATTAGCTATCCAGATGCTCACGAATTGGCAATCGGCCACGGCGTGCCGTTTTATCTCTACGTGCCGCCCGCTTATCGCCAAAACGCAATTTTTGACGCGACCAGAGTCGGCAGTCATAAAGACATTTGGCCAACCCTCTACCATTTGAGCTTGTCACATACGGCTTACTACCGTACCGGCTGTAATTTGCTGGCTAAACATCTAGATCCTATCTGGTGCCAAGGATATAACCCGGAAGTCACTATTACACCACAAGGGGCCTATATCATGATTGGCAAAGGTGAATTTCGACCGTGGGCAAATCAAACAGGCTTATTACTCGGTGAACCCCAGCCAATGACAGCCGACCAAACCAAACAGTTCCAACGTTGGCAGGTATTTACCGATCTCCTTGCATGGCAATTAAATCGTCAAGTTCACCACCAGCAATAATTGATACTTCCGTGAATCCCTTTAATCTCAATGTATTAAAGGGACTTACATGTAATCAACCTTTAACTCCCCCGGCGGTCAAACCATTGACCAACCAGCGTTGAGCAACCAAGAAAACGATGGTAATAGGGAGTGCTGAGAGCACAGCGGCAGCGGCAAAATCTCCCCAAAGATAGTTCTGTGGGTTAAGGTACTGCTGCATGCCCACCGCCAAAGTGTAATTGTTCACATCTCGCAGAAGCAGTGAGGCAACAGGCACTTCCGTAATCACACCAATGAAGGAAAGAATGAATACCACTGCCAGAATCGGTACCGAAAGCGGTAGCAGCACCATACGGAAAGCTTGCCACGGTGTCGCGCCATCAAGCGCAGCCGCCTCTTCCAAGGAGCCATCAATGGTTTCGAAATAGCCTTTAATTGTCCAGACATGCAACGCAATGCCCCCTAGGTAGGCAAAAATCACACCACCGTGGGTATTAAGGCCGATAAACGGTACATATTCCCCTAGTCGATCAAACAGGGCATATAGAGCCACCAAGGAAAGGACTGCCGGGAACATCTGAAAAATTAGCATGCCTTTCAGTAAGGTGCTTTTACCGCGAAAACGCATACGGGCAAAAGCATAAGCGCAGGTTGTTGATAATGTCACGATACCTACAGCGGTAATAAAGGCGACCTTAACAGAGTTCCAGAGCCATAGCATAACGGGGAAAGGTGGCGGTGTAACACGGCCATCCGGTGATACCACATTGTAGCCAAGCGCCAATTTCCAATGTTCCCAAGAGATACTTTCCGGGATCAAACTCCCCGTGGCAAAGTTCCCCGGTCGCAGGGAGATAGTAATAACCATCAGCAACGGGAATAAGATCATGGCAATAAAGGTTAACATCAACAAATGTGTCGCCAACAAACGCCATTTCTGCGATTTGGGTTGAACCATCGCCATTGCATTCCCTCCTTAGTCAAATTTAATGCGGGTCGCTTTCAGGTTAATAACCGCCAGTGCGCCAACCAACAAAAAGATCACTGTAGCAATGGCCGCAGCCAAGCCAAAGTCCTGGCCACTACTGCCGTCGAAAGCAATACGGTAGGTGTAGCTCACCAGTAAATCGGTATAGCCTGCCGGCGTCGTGGTGCCAATGCGGTCTGGTCCACCAAGGGTTAACAACTGAATCAGAACAAAGTTGTTAAAGTTAAAGGCAAAACTGGCAATCATTAGCGGTGTTAATGGCTTAATCAGCAACGGGAAGGTAATCTTAAAAAAGTTCTGAAACGGTCCTGCGCCATCCATTGCCGATGCTTCATACAGATCATCTGGTATTGCCTTCAACAACCCCATGCAGAGGATCATCATGTAGGGATACCCAAGCCAAGTATTCACCACAATCAACATGGTTCGCGCCATCGTCGGATCGGTAAACCAAGCAGGTTTAAGACCGAATAGACCGTTAAGCAATAGATTGATCTCACCAAAACTCTGGTTAAATAACCCTTTGAAAATCAAAATAGAAATAAATGATGGCACTGCATAGGGTAAGATCAACAACACGCGATAAACAGCACGACCTTTCAGCGATTCCCACTGCACGATGCAAGCCAAAACCATGCCAACAGCAACTGTCAGCACTACAGTGAGTAGAGAGAACACAACCGTCCAAACGAAAATAGCGAGGAATGGTTTCTGAATACCTTCATCCTGTATCACACGCAGGAAATTTTTCCAGCCGATGGAAACAGTAAATCCTGGCGTCAAAGTCTCATTTCCCCATTGCCCATCAGCATTGACAGACTGATAGAAACCAGTATCGGTATTGGGGCGATAAAGCGTGCCTGTTTGATTATCAGTGAGAGCCTTACCATCTTCCCCAAGAGAGTATTTAGGATGTACGCCAGAGAATTGACGTAGCGAACTCATTTTCAGTCGGCTGCCATCCGGTAAAACAGCAACCAACTGGTTCAGAGCCTGTCGATTCTGGGTGATAGTGCGCAATGTCGCCGCTTCACCGTGCTGGATGCTATCCTGCTCATACAAATGCAGAGTCGTCTCTTTCGTCGCTGACAGAGAAAACGGCTCTGATACCAGTTGCTTAGCCTGATTCGGTACGCTCAGCGCCAAAACCCATAGCTCCGATTTTGGATAGAGCTTAAAAGTCAATGTTTGCCCCGACTGATACTGACGGCTCATCAGGACAGATTGTGCGCGTTCAAAAGTTAGTTGATTGATACTACTATAGTTGGTGAAGGCGATAGCAATGGTGCAAATGAGCGGAAACAGTACAAACAATCCCATTCCTGCTACACCCGGATAGGTATAGCGCCAGGCATAAGTATTGCGGTTGGAAAAAACATAAATCCCCATACCTAACAATACCAGTGTCAACATTGCGAACAGATACTCTCCCTGTGAGTACATCAATACCACCAGATAACCGGTAAAGAGTACACACAAGCTTACTGCAAACCATTTCAGAGCAGAATGCTGCCACCATGATGTTTTTTCGAGCGTCGCTGACATAATGCTCTTCCTTTTTACTACGACGTAACAGCTTTGCGGATAGCTTAATCAATCTTCCTGCAAACAGGCATCCTTACTGGTTGCAGGAAAGAGACGCCCTTTCAAAAGAAGAGCGCCCACAAGTTACTTAGTTATACGGGCTTCTGCATCACTTAGCGCAGCATCAACGGCCTGACGGCCAGTCAACGCATTAACAATAGCGTTGCGCATGGCATACCAAAAACTACTCATTTGTGAGACGTTTGGCATGATTTCGCCTTTTTGAGCATTTTCCATCGTGGCGGCAATACGTGGGTCCTTAGCCAGAATATCGTGATAGGATTTCAGTGACACAGCTCCCAACGGCTTATCCTTATTCACCATCTCCAGACCTTCGTTGGTCAGCAAGTAGTTTTCCAAGAACTCCTTC
Source organism: Photorhabdus hindustanensis (assembly GCF_002968995.1). Lineage (NCBI taxonomy): Bacteria > Pseudomonadati > Pseudomonadota > Gammaproteobacteria > Enterobacterales > Morganellaceae > Photorhabdus > Photorhabdus hindustanensis. The sequence goes on along the minus strand of NZ_PUWT01000071.1, from coordinate 28,302 downwards.
GCTAGCTCTTTATTCGGGCTGGCAGCATTGATGCCTGCCGTTAATACGCCAACAAACGGCTTAGATGGATGGCCTTTAAAAGTCGGCAACAACGCCACGCCGTAATTTATCTTGCTCTTGTCGATGTTAGCCCACGCCCACGGACCGTTGATAGTCATCGCCGTTTCACCTTTGTTGAACGCCGCTTCAGCAATGGAATAGTCAGTATCCACATGAAGATGCTTATTTCTCACCAAATCTATCATGAAACGCAGCCCTGCTTTGGAGCCCGCACTATTCACTCCGACATTCTTCACATCATATGCGCCATTTTCCAACTTGAACGCATATCCTCCATCCGCAGCAATCAACGGCCAAGAGAAATAAGGCTCTTGCAGATTAAACATGATGGCACTTTTGCCTTTGCTCCTCAGTTCCTTATCCAAAGCCGGGATCTCTTCCCAAGTTTTTGGCGGCGTCTTCACCAAGTCTTTATTGTAGATAAGAGAGAGGGATTCAACTGCGATAGGATAACCGACTAGTTTACCGTCGTAGCGTACAGCATCCCAAGTGAACGGGAATAGCTTATCTTTGAAGCTTTGATCCGGTGTGATTTCCGTCACGAGACCAGACTGCGCGTAGCCGCCAAAGCGGTCATGGGCCCAGAAAATAATATCCGGCCCATCGCCGGTTGCTGCAACTTGTGAATACTTCTCTGCAAGCTTGTCTGGATGTTCAACGGTAACATTGACGCCCGTATCTTTTTCAAACTTCTCACCAACTTGTGCCAGGCCATTGTAGCCTTTATCACCGTTGATCCAGATAACCAGCTTACCTTCCTCTATTTTTGCAAAAGCAGAGGCAGATAACGCTAGCGTGGCTAAGGCAGAAAGCGCTAAGGTACGAACGCTCGCTTTTAAAGTTGTTTTTATCATCATTCCGTCCTCATAGTTTGAAAGGTTCAGAGTGAACTGTTTTGTTACATTGGCGGAGGGTATTAAGCTAGTGTGCGATCAACAATGAAAAGACTCATCCTCCCCTACTCTACGCCCTACCCGGAATGGCTGTGATCTCTATTCCAAAAACAGAAGAACCGTGCCGTCGACCACAAAAAGGGGCATCTTTTTTTGCGATAATTATCACAAATTATCCCTTAACTCATACCTCACCACCTCAGTAACGCTTATCTCATCCTCCTCACTCCTCCCCCATAAAAAACTTCGGTATGGAGGATTTACTCACCCGCCATCTTAAACACACTCTGGTTTATTATTTTTCACCGCGAATTGCGGTGATAAGTCCGAGGGAACACATGTCGAGCGTCACACTACATAATGTATCGAAGGCTTATGGTGAAACTATTATTTCCAAGAACATCAACCTTGAGATACAAGAAGGAGAATTTATCGTTTTTGTCGGCCCGTCAGGTTGTGGGAAATCGACAATATTAAGGATGATTGCGGGTCTGGAAGATGTAACTTCCGGTGACTTACTGATCAATAACATCCGAATGAACGATGTGCCACCCGCCAAACGCGGCGTTGGGATGGTTTTTCAGTCTTATGCACTGTATCCCCACCTGTCTGTTGCAAACAATATGTCATTCGGCATGAAGCTGGCTGGCGCTAAAAAAAAGTGATATTCAGCAACGGGTAACGCAAATTGCCGAGATGCTTCAACTCGCCCACCTGCTTGATCGCCGCCCTAAAGCCTTATCAGGCGGGCAACGTCAACGTGTCGCTATTGGCCGTACTCTGGTCGCTGAACCCAGTGTTTTTCTGTTGGATGAACCTCTTTCCAACCTGGACGCCGCGTTACGCGTCCAAATGCGCATTGAAATCTCACGCCTGCATAAGCGTCTGAAACGCACGATGATTTATGTCACTCACGATCAGGTTGAAGCGATGACGCTAGCCGACAGAATCGTGGTGCTGGATGCCGGGGATGTCGCTCAGATCGGCAAACCACTTGAACTATACCACTATCCGGTTAACCGCTTTGTTGCCAGCTTTATTGGCTCACCCAAAATGAATTTCCTGCCAGTTAAAGTCACGGCTACCGCTATCGATCAGGTACAGATTACTCTGCCCAACCGACAACAAATCTGGCTGCCCGTAGAAAGCAAGGGAGTAAAAGTAGGCAGTAATGTCTCTCTGGGAATACGTCCTGAACACCTTCTGCCAAGTGATATCGCGGATGTCACATTGGAAGGCGTAGTGCAGGTTGTCGAGCAGTTAGGCAATGAAACCCAAGTTCACATTGAAATCCCGGCCATTCATCAAAATCTGGTTTACCGCCAACCTGATGTTGTGCTGGTGGAAGAAGGGTCCACCTTCACCATCGGGCTACCCCCTCACCGCTGCCATTTATTTCGGGAAGACGGAACGGCATGTCAGCGTCTGCATCAAGAACCCGGTGTTTGAGCCTGAGCTAACTAAGAAACGACAGGAGAATAATTGATGAAATCAATGCGCATACTACCTATCTCACTAACCATTATGGCCGGATTACTGTCTATTCAGGCATCAGCCGTAGAATTCCACGGCTACGCCCGCTCTGGTATTGGTTGGACCGGCAGCGGCGGTGAGCAACAGTGTTTCAAAAGCACTGGCGCACAGAGCAAATACCGTTTAGGCAATGAATGTGAAACCTATGCTGAACTTAAGCTAGGTCAAGAGCTATGGAAGGACGGTAATAAGAGTTTCTACTTCGATACCAACGTGGCTTATTCCGTGGCGCAACAAAATGACTGGGAATCCACCGATCCGGCGTTCCGCGAGGTCAATGTTCAAGCGAAGAACGTCATCGATTGGTTACCCGGCTCAACACTGTGGGCAGGTAAACGCTTTTACCAGCGCCATGACGTACATATGATCGATTTCTACTATTGGGATATCTCAGGTCCGGGCGCTGGTCTGCAAGATATTGATCTCGGCTTTAGCAAGCTCTCTCTGGCTGTTACCCGTAATACCGAATCTGGCGGTTCTCATGGCTGGATTGCCGGTCAACGCGATCAAATACCCACCTCCAATGATGTCTACGATATACGTCTATCCGGCCTGGAAGTTAACCCAGGCGGCAATCTGGAGCTTGGTTTTGACTATGGACGCGCCAACGCGCGAGATCACTACAAACTTGACCGTAATGCTTCCAAAGATGGCTTCATGTTTACCGCCGAGCATACACAGAGCATGTTAGGAGGCTTTAACAAATTTGTCGTACAGTACGCAACCGATTCCATGACCTCCTCCAATAGTGGTCATTCCGAAGGCGCCAGCGTAAACAATGACGGTTATATGTTACGCATTCTGAATCATGGCGCGGTTAATCTCGCAGAAAAATGGGATCTTATGTACGTAGCGATGTATCAGGATACTGACCGTGATAACAACAATGGCAGCACATGGTATACGGTCGGGGTACGTCCAATGTACAAGTGGACGCCGACGATGAGTACTCTGCTGGACATCGGTTATGATAACGTCAAATCCCAACGTACCAACGATACCAATGATCAATACAAAATCACCCTAGCCCAACAATGGCAGGCCGGTGACAGCATTTGGTCCCGTCCGGCTATTCGCCTGTTCGTCACCTATGCAAAATGGGATGAAAAATGGGGTCATGCGAACAACAACGACGGTTACATTAATGGCATGGCCTACCGTGATACGGCAACGCATAAATTCAGCCGTGGCGACGATGATGAATTCACCTTTGGCGCACAATTCGAAGCTTGGTGGTAATCCGGTTACAACGATTTGATCTCAGATCAATCAAATGATTTGTAATGGTTAACGCCTTTTAGACTGATATGCCTCCTAACCGTGGGGTGGGTATCAGTCTCTTTTTTTCAACCGAACAAGGGTAAGAAGATGAAAACTAAACTGCTCTCATGTTGCCTTAGCGCGGTACTCTGTAGCACATTTCCTCTTATAGGATATGCAACGCCCATTACCGCGACTCAAACACCTATAACAACTCAAACAACCACGACACAGGATATTGTTGCCCCTTCCCTCTCAATAACAGCATTGCAAAAACTGAGCTGGCAACCGATTAATACCAGCGATACTCAGACTATTATCCTCAATGCGGCCTCTCAGCATCTTAATGAGGGAGATATTCAAGGGCCGATAGCAGCATTCGCGCTGCCGGCAAACCGAGGCTCTCTGGATATTACCCTGAGCAGTTTAGTGCAAGATAAACAAGTTTATGTGCCAAATGTTTTAGTCCTGGATCAAGGGTTACGCCCTGCCGCATTTTACCCGAGCAGTTATTTTCCCTATGAACGTCCGGGGGTCATGTCCACCGATCGGCTGGAAGGCACACTAAAGCTAACACCAGCACTGGGACAACAACAAATTTATATACTGGTCTACACCACTGGTACCGATTTGCAGCAATCCACCCAAATGGTTGATCCCGCCAAAGCTTATGCTCAAGGCGTCGGAAATGCTGTTCCCGCTATTCCCGATCCTGTTGCTCGCCATACGCCAACAGGTACGTTGAAGTTGAAAGTAAAATCAGAACAAAACGCCGGCAACATCACGATTGGTCAAGTTTTCTCAAGTCCAGCACAAGAACCGATCATTGTCGGGCCAACACAAGCCATCGTAACGCCGTCTACGCTGCAAAAAGTCAAACCAGTCCTGAGTGATACAGAACGATATTTCAGTGATGCAATCAAAAAGGAAATTAATAACGGCAATATTGATAAGGCACTCAAATTGCTGGATGAAGCGGAACGCCTTGGATCTTCAACGGCACGAGAAACATTTATCAATAGCATCAAAAACAAGGGGTAAACCAGACATTAATTCATTCAATACAAATGCTCTTCGAAAAGGAGGGCATTGGGTCTAACCCCTTTTTACACACATCCCCCAGAAATGGGGTTTTATACCCTATGGATTTCAAGATGCATCGCGACGGCAAGGGAGCGAATCCCCGGGAGCATAGGTAACTATGTGACCGGGGTGAGTGAGTGCAGCCAACAAAGAGGCAACTTGAAAGATGACGGGTATATGTATACAAATAATTGTCATGATGGATATCTATACACAAAACACCCTTTAAAGGGGTTTTACAGTAGAGATAATAAAATGGATAGGCTCACAGCAATTAACAAATTAGATGAGTTCAGCAAAATGGGAAGAGCCATTTTCCTTTTACAGGATTTGGAAGTTATCTTTGCTGACGAGACTTCTCGAACATTGCAAAAATCTATTGATCGCCTCATCAAAGCCGGACTGTTATTTCGCATTACCAAAGGGGTTTATGTCTATACGCGGGCCAGCATGGGAAGCTATCCCCTAGAGACTATCGCTAAAAATATCCGACGAGGCGAATATAATTACATCAGCTTAGAGTCAGCTTTATCTCAATATGGGTTCATCTCACAAATCCCAATCGACCGCCTGACAATCATGTCTACTGGCAGAGCTGGAGAGTTTAAAACACCGTGGGGAGTCATTGAAATCACCCACACCAGCAGAGAGCCTAGCGAAATTCTGAAAGCAACGTTAGAAAGCCGTGGCCCCCTGCGTATCGCAAAAAAAGAGACTGCTCTGCGTGACCAAAAACGAGTGGGGAGGAATATACATTTAGTTCAAATGGAGGAACTCAACTATGTCTAGCCAGGTTAACTTTAACGCCATTGTTGCTGCCACTGAGCCGTTTGCGATGAATGCGACTTAAGAGTTCCTTCTATTTCCTCTGTTTGTTGAATCAGTATCAGCCAATCTTCATAGAGTTGTTTCAAAACCCTGAGTTCAATAGCAGTTAATCCATTATTTACGTCCTCAAGTGCTTCAGGCAGCGGAGCATTGCGGAAAAACGATGCCATATTCTGCTGCCAATCCTCCGATTTGACTAGAGATAGATAGCAACGCGTTTTTAAACTATAACTGTCGTACACTAGATCTGAGCTAATACAGGTAAAGCCTTAGTGATTCTTAACAGGAAATTATATTCGTAAAGAAAGGCAATAGAATTTTTTATTGCTTGATGATCTCTGATTTTATATTCGTCAATAATGAGTTGTAATTTTTCAGACAACTCAATAATACTACCTGATTTATAAAGCTCACCATTTAAATTATTAATAATATCGCTTGGACCACACTGGCAATCTGAGCTTATACAATAAATACCATAAGATATTGCTTCCGCTAATACCATGCCAAAACCCTCATATTTTGATGTTAAAATAAAAGCGGATACTTCTTTTATGTTATCCATCACAAACTCCCAAGGCTGATCTTGCCAACCGTGCCAAATAATATTGTTATTTATATTGAGTTGTGAAGATAGTTCTCTTAAATAACCCTCATCATCTCCAGAACCTACCATATGTAACTCCCAATGACCATGCAATTGTGAAAGAGCTAAAAAGAGTTCAGTTAAATTTTTCGACTTATAAGCAAGAATTCTTCCAACATATAAAAATCTAGCTATGTGTTTTGGTTGAGGAATTATAAAGGGATTCATTTTGATAGGATTGAAAATAAGATGAAGCTTCTCTGGTTTTATTCCAAAGGATAACATTTGATCTCTTAAACCAGAACTGATGACAAGGTGCTCGTCGGCACAGCATAAATCTTTAATTTTCTGTGGGGTAGGATTCCTAATTGAAGTATGCAGCCAAGAATAAACTTTTGCCGGAAAATTAATCTTTTCACAAGAAAGTCGAGTAATATTACAGGATGTCGTGTCTAAACTTATTAAAATATCCGGGCAAAATATTTTTAATATCAAAGATAATTCACATGCAATATCCTGGCGAGATTTCTCACTGTTTGACATTAAAGAGATATGTTGAGCATTGGATAACCAAGCACGACTTTCAATTCTGTTTATCTCATTTAGAGATATAAATATGAAATTAATTTCAATATTGGCACGATCAAGCAAATTTATTAAATTTGAACATACCGTTTCTACCCCGCCATATCCATTCAAGAAAAGATCATGGTATATTATAAATATATTCTTCATTATTAATCCTTTACTGAATTAACCAAAAACGTTCTTGTATTTTGGATTTATTAATAGAGTGATGATATTTATCCAATGAAATTAAAAGATTTGATTCATTCCCAAACAGAGGTTCTAATTGAGACTCATAAAACAGGATGTTTTGCATTTTTTCTTTTAAATTAATATCCACCAATATAGCACGCATATCAAATTTATTATTTCGTAATAAAGCACTTTCCAAGCTGTCGGGATCAATAGTAGGGTATTCCCCTAAAACATAGGGAAAATCTTCATAAAGCAATATTTTTAACTTATGTGAGCCTTTTATATTATGGACAAGATTATTTATTATAATGTGGTCTACATGTCGACCTATTCCCAAAGGGGCATAGATATAATCAGGCTGATAATTTAACAATATTTTATCGATAAGATCTTGAGCCATATAGGATGCATAATCTGATTTATGTATCAGGCCACTATAAATCACGGCAGAATTATTATACATAGGTTCACCGCATTGATCGGTTCTATAAATGCAATCTAAAATTTTACCATGTATTGGAATCGCTGATAATTTATTGCAAAAAGCAATATCTTCATTAGCTCGCTTTGAATACAATTTTATAAATGAATTCATATTATCATTATGTGCAGAGTGTAAATAATGAGATGTAAGATTTTCGTCATATTCAGTAAAAAATGTTAAGACAACTACCTGTTGATTTTCTGAAACTAATTTATGTATTAAACCGCCAGCGCTTAAAGCCGCGTCATCTAAATGGGGTGATAAAAATAAATGCATCATTTTAAATCTCCATGCAAAGGCTGTTATATTTTATTTCCATGAGTACGATATAAATAGCTGCTAAATCAATGCGTATTCCATCTCTGTTTTTTATAAAATCTGAATTATTAATATTTGGCTTTTCTTTGGACTGAACTCTTTCATCATCGGCATAAAATTCTTTCATTATATCAAACCAACTGGCATGGATTTTTTCTGCTGCAATTTCTATTATACTGTCACTGTGGCCTAATATTGTCATTAAATCTGAAAAAATGGCATCGTTTGTAGAAAGTAACATCTCATAATTGAAATTTTCGGATGCAATATTGTCATCGTATAAATAAATATTTTTCATCACTTCCGATATAATACTCAAATCGCTCTTGATTAGCCTCTTTTCAAACTTCTTCTCTTTTTCTGTGAATGCTTGATAAGGTTTTAAAAAATTGACTTGCAAATTGTACTCAATTTCAAGTTTTGTGATTGAATCTTGCGTATCAGTTCTATTATCGATTAAATATTTTGCACACCATAAATCATGTATGCAAGAGGCAAGAATATCTAAATTACCGTCCTGTTCCAAGAACGAGCATATCTCAGAAAATAATTTAATTTGTGAACCATTTAGCTGGGTATTTAAAGTTACATGGCCAGGGTTAAATATAAATGAAGCTTGTTTTAATCTTCTTTGAATCTCTTTGGTTAGATATGTTGAATTTGAATTAATTTCGTTATTCAACAGATTTTTGTTATTTTCTTTATTCATGATTCATCTCCTTTTCTTTGTTCATTAACCTTATTTCCGTTGATGATATATCTAAACGAAATAGATTTTCTGGAATAGATTCAAATAAAAAACGGTGTTCCTTTCTAATATTCACCAAATCATCAACTGCATGATATTTATTATTAAAAAAAACGCCCAGCCACCAGAAATCGACAATCATTACTATTAATTGTCATAAGAGATTTTTTTAGCCCTTCTTCACCGCCATAATAAATAGGGTTATTAATTTCTTGACATAAATCAGCGCCAATTACGAAGATTGCTCCTTGATAAATATGCGATTTATCAGTAAAAAACGTAGCATCACTTAAAATGACCTCACCCTTCTCCTTGAATTGCCCTATCCTCTTGCAAACTTCCTCGGTTGAAATGGTCAGTTTTACTGCATTTTTAATTGACAGTTCATAGTAGGGTTTTCTTTTAGTCATCGTTGTAGCGATTTGTTTTAATTCTTCATGACCTTTATGAAGTGGATTGAAAGAGCCAGATAAAATTAAAGCTTTTTTCCAGTCTATGTTTGTATTGCTAAAGTCCCCTTTTCTATCAATATGTATATAATTCAACTTGCCATCAATTAAATCGTTTATATAATGCTCATTATTGTTAGGCGTATTCATATATGTTCCCATATGTTATTATTGTTAATAAAATATATATCACTTCCTTATATTCTCATGTATTTCTAAAATTTTATCATTGTCTTCTTTACTAATGGTGATTAATAACAAATTTTTATTTTCTTGAAATAAATATCAAATTAATTTACTTAGCTATTTATCAGCAGCGAATCCCTGTATTCTAAACATTAAGGCTATGAACTTTAAATGTTTTATTCACAGTTACATTTATACTCAAAACACTTCAAGGTGCATGTTTGAAAAACAACTATATTGTTGAATTTAAATGTTTTTATATCTTGTTGTTCAAGCATCTTGAAGTTCATTAGGTATATTACTGAATCGCCTAAGTTATCTGAATTATTCTCATTAATTATCACTATTTTCTTCACAACTTCCCTCAGTGATTTCAATCAAGGCAGATTTTATTTTTAAAATATCTTCCATTGTATGCGACGTATCAAGGCTAACCCGAACAGCACCATCAGGATAAGTGCCAAATTTTTTATGGGCTAATGGTGCACATTGCAATCCAGGACGGGTAATAATATTGTATTTGTTCTCAAGTATATAAGAGACTTCTCCGGGATGATAACCTTCTACTGTCAAAAGAATTGTTGGCAATCCTACTTTATGTTTACAGATTAATTTGATCTTCTTTAATTGTGATAACTCATCTATAAGAGTTGTACGCAGAATTTGTAATTGATTTTGAATATTCTCTATGCCAATTTTTTTCAAACGCTTTATAGACGCCAACAATGAAAGTATGCCAATAGTGTTTTGTGTTCCTGATTCATACTTGTATGGTATTCCAGTTGGCTGCGTTGTTAATCTTGATAATACACCTGTCCCACCTTGAATTAATTCATTATGAGAAAATCCATTATCAAGCATAAAGTACCCACCAATACCTGATACTCCTCCTAAGCTTTTATGCCCGCTAAAAACAAGGTAATCAATATTACCTTTCGATAAATCAATTACTTGTGAGCCAAAAGATTGTGAACCATCAACTAAAACCATCGCACCGTATAAATGCGCCAGTTTTCCTGCCTCATCTATATTGCAGAATGTACCAATAGTATTGGAGCAACTATGAACCACTAATAACTTAGTTTTCTTATTCTTTAATAAAAACTCCAAATGCGATATATCAATCTCACCATCTGTCACATCGATAAATTGACTAGTTACCCCAATATCTTTTAAATGCTCTAAGGGCCTAAGTACTGAATTATGTTCTAAATGGGTAGTAATGACATTATCACCCGGTTTAAGCGTACCTTTCATACATTCGTTAAGTGAATACGTTGCTCCTGAGTTAAAAATGACTGTCCCATGACCATTTAATTTTGTTTGTTCGATGAATTCATGTCGGCACTCTTCAATAAGCTCGGTAACCTTTTTAGATTGTTGCGATAAAGATCGCCCAGGAGTTACCCCAAGCGTATCTAAATACATATTTATTATGTCTTTTACCTCTTGTGATTTTGGCCATGAGGTAGAAGCTACATCTGCATATAACATTCTTCAATCTCCATATGATCATTAATATATAATTTGAATTTTTTAGCAGTCGCATCCATCTCCTTTATTCCTTCATTATCTCTCCAATCAGATCTTTCAGGCACATTTAAACTATTTGCCAATACTGTTCTTATCATTCCTCTCTCAATGAAATCTGATTCACCTATCGTAAAAACATATTTATTACCACTGTCTTCAACGTAAATATAGGGGCCAGCCTCACCGAACATCTTAAGTTCATCCAATGAGTCTATTGTATGCATTTTAAATTGATCCTTTAATTTATTATGAAGATCAATCTCGGTGGGGAAACAACATAAGTGTGCATGATAACAATACTTTTGATTTGGGTCCATGATGATACAACCACCGGCTCGTCCATTTTCATAACAAAGAGGATTGTTTATCTTATAATATTCGCGATAAAAATCATTTATTATATTCTTAAACTGTTTCAGCTCTTTTATTGCCTCTTCATCGTATATCTCTGCAAAGCACCGGTATCCCCCTGAATCAGTCTCACATTTGTTAGTGGCAATAATAATATAGCCCTCAATTATCTGGCCTTTGGGTACGAACACATAGAAATATTTTCCTCGTAAAAGTATTTTATCTTTTTCAAAGGAAGACTCTGGGTGACAAAAAATACATCCCATTTTAAACTCCTTTATCGTTTGTCTATTCTGCTGATAAATATATTTTCATGACACAAATTGAAATCTTCTTCGGTATGCCAGGCAATCATCATGCTAAACCTATTTATAATGCTATATTTACTCAGTCTGCTTTGCAGTTCAGAATAAATAGGATTTGGTAAGATTATTCTGCATTTTCCTCTAATAGCAAGACAAGAATCAATTATAGCTAGAACTGCATAGGGAGCTGTGTTTGACAAACCTATCACTTCTACCGTGGTATCATCAAAACCGAGTATCGCGACTTCTTCTCCAACAGTTAATAACTTAATATCTCTATAGCGAGGACACTGCTTTGCGTAAGCAATCCAATTGTTATTTACTTTCCTGCCGAAAAAATTGATTTTATTAATATTATCTATTTCATTAAAATCATTCAGATCTACATCTATTTTGGTAGCTCCTTCCACCACTATTTCTGTAAAATCAAAAACGTTTACTTTGCTACAGATATATTTCTCAAAAATTTTTGAATAACACTTGATCTTTCTTTCATCTGAGTAACAAACCGTCGCATCGATATCATCACGGTGTGTTTGTCTGGCACTTTCTATTACCAAAGTGCGCGATTTTACACTTTCATTTACACCAAAATCGCTAAGTATATTAACGGATATTCGTCTGTGCTTAAGACTAAACTCACACTTTCTTGTTATAACAATTGACAAGTATATATCGTTTCTCTTATATAAACATGCTTTTATCTCACTAGAAAGATTATATTTCTTTTCTTTCAGATTTTTCCAAATAAAATAATCCAAGCCACCTATATCACGCCTATAAAAATCATTGATTAAAATATAATTATCTTCCGTTATATCTTCATAGACTAGGGTTACTCCATTCTCCATTATTTTGTCCCATCATTTATATTGGCGACAATTGCTTTTCATTTTTAGTTTATATTCATTTCCGAATAGATGAATCATGAAATATTGTATTTTATGACCTGTATCATAATTTAAAGATACAACAGGATAAAAAACTGAGATTATTTATCCTGAGAAATCAAATTGAAATCTCCATCAATCATGCAAGAATATGGATAAAAATAGGGTCTTTAAAGAGAATAATCTTTCATAAATTCTATGTGATGGGACTTTAAATGAAATAATCACATGAACAAACCCCCTGAATTAAATACGATGAGCTATTTCTGTATGCCGAATAATATTCTTTACGATAGCCAAGGTGATTTTGCCGGTACCAAATTCATGGAACACTTGATCATCAGTGTATATTCCAACGTTCATGAACGCTGCTTGAATCACTGCACGATCAACTATCCTGTGACTATTCCCCGCCCGACTCTACACGAAGATTCCCACTTCATTGGCTGTCGCGCTCATGCTTGACAAAGCTGACACGAACCTCAGTGGGCAGAAACGACGATTTTCGCCGCTTTGAGTTTGCCGATATTCTGCCGAGGGAACTGGATATTAACTGGTGATCGGGGCCATAACAGCAAATCCAGTATGTTCGTTAAACATCTTGCGAGAGATCACGAACGCAAGGCAGCGCTTCATGATTTCCTTTCCCACGCTCGGATCAAAGTCTAATGAAATAATGTCTCCTTTTGTCTGGTACGTACATCAAATCACTTCCTTACCAACAGAGTTAACGTCGATCCATTCTCTATCCTCGTCTGTTACCGTGAAACATTCTTTAGGGCTTCCAGCTAACAGTGATTCCAGCGTCAACTCTGTTTGTGAAACATCACGGGCCTCGCGGATCTGATAAAGCCCTATCTCCCGTTTCATTTCATCAACTTTTTTAGCAATCCTACAGCGGTTTTCAGGGCTGCGTTTTTCAAGCAACTCATCAAGTGTGATCATACTCAGTTTTCCAAGATGGGTAGGAAATTAATTCACACGATTATTTTACCTCCTGCTTTTACAAGAATTTCATTAATAGAGTCAAAGTATGGAAGGAGGGGTTAATAATGCCCTAACCCCATAGCACAGAGAATTACAACGTAATTTGTGGGTTCTGGATACCACAGGCTTGCGCATAGCGCACTAATGTTTCTATACTAGCTTTTGTTACATTATTTTCCATTTTCGTCACCGTTGGCGGCGTAACCCCCATTCTCTCCGCAACTTGTGAGCGAGTCAGTCCAGCAAACTTACGCCACTCTGCAAGTGTTTCTTGCAATCTTTCCTTACGTTCTTCAGCTTCATAAGCGGCTTTAAATTCAGAGTCTTTCATCATTTCTGCCAGAATCTCTGAATGTGTCTTATATTTCTTCATGTTTCATTTCCTCCAATCTGCGAAATGCTAAAGCTATCTCACTTGGGTCGATTTTTTGTGTCTTCTTTATATAAACTCGCAGCATATATATTTGTTTTCCTGTCTGATATACCCATAATCCGCGTGCTATATCTCCCCCCATTGTTCGAATTTCGTAAAGACCATTTCCCAAATGTTTTGTGTCAGGTTCACGTAGTGAGCGAGGATCTTTTTCCAGCTTTCCAATCAACCTTACAAGTTTTACCCCTACTTTTGCTGGCAAGGACTTAATTTCTTGTTCGGCCTCATCATGGTATTTAACTATAAACACTCTGATTTCCTCCTAATGCAAAAAATTAACCCAAAGGATAATTTTCATCAAGAGGAAAATTGCATTTTAATGAAATGTCACTTCTGACTAGATTTCTTGACTATAGATTCCATCTATATAGCATTTGACCTATATTGAACAATAAGTAATCATGTGGACTATCGAGACGACGGACATCTTTTGATGCGTTGTTCGATGCTTTAGGTGGCACCGACAAGGCCAATGTGCTGGCTTCAATAATAGCACTTCGGGAAAGAGGCCCTATGTTACCCAGGCCATACGCAGATACTGTGAACAGTTCATGCCACAGCAATACGTGTCCAAAGCAAAGGCGATCCGCTCCGAGCATTCTTTGCGTTCGACCCCAAGCGGAGAAGAATTTTGCTTTGCGCCGGTAACAAAACCGGAAACGAGAAACGGTTTCATGAAACGATGATTCCGATTGCTAACCGTGAGTTCACGGCACATCTGGAAAAATTAAAAAGGAGTAAACACTATGGCAAGAACTCTTGATCAAATATTAGCAAATGAAAAAAACGAAGTTGTTGCCAATGCACAAGCTGCGGCAACAGAGATGTTGCTAAACATCCATCTGGCAGAACTCCGTGAGCGGGTACAGAAGACCCAAGGAGAAATAGCTCTGGCTCTTGGTATCAAGCAACCCACGGTTTCTGACATGGAGAAGCTTGGCCGCGACTTGAAACTGTCTTCCCTCAAACGTTACGTTGAGGCAACGGGTAGCAAGCTGCGTCTCGATATCGAGTTACCCGACGGTACCCACTACGGATTTTCCGTTTAACCACAAACGCTTCGGTAACCCTCGCGGATATATTCAAGATCAATGTCCGCATCGACTTTTTTACGTGCCAGATGATTGTGAAGAGCAAGGTCTTCAAGTGAACGCTTTTAAGAAAGAAAAATTTGAGGGGAGGATTTTTAACGTGGCGGCAAGTTCTATTTTGTGAACGAAACTCGATTAAAACAGAACGCCAAGTAAAAAATTGGCACGTTATTAAAAAGTTGAAATGCCCTCTCAAAAGGAGGGCATTTAGTTAGCTAGCGTGTTCTAAGAATTACTTCTTATCGCCACCAAAACCGGCATTCAATAGTTCTGCCAAGTTTGCAGTTGCTTCATCTACACTCACTTGTGGTGCTTCAGAAGACTCATTCAACTGACGACGACGCATGCGATCCTGATGGTAAGCATAACCGGTACCGGCAGGGATCAGACGACCGACGATGACGTTTTCTTTCAAGCCACGCAGTTCATCACGTTTACCCGCAACCGCAGCCTCAGTCAGTACGCGGGTCGTTTCCTGGAACGATGCCGCAGAGATGAAGGATTCAGTTGCCAGAGACGCTTTGGTGATACCCAACAGGTCACGGCCGTAAGTTGCAGGCACTTTACCTTCTTGTTCCAGCTTACGGTTTGCCACTTTAACGCGGGCGTATTCAACCTGTTCGCCTTCCAGGAACTCGGAACTACCTGCGCTTTCAATGGTCGCTTTACGCAGCATCTGACGAACGATAACCTCAATGTGTTTATCGTTAATCTTAACCCCTTGCAGGCGGTAAACTTCCTGAACTTCGTTGGTGATGTAACGGGTAACCGCATGAACACCACGCAGGCGCAAGATGTCGTGTGGAGACTCTGGACCATCAGAGATCACGTCACCACGTTCAACCACTTCACCCTCGAACACGTTGAGCTGACGCCATTTAGGGATCATCTCTTCGTAAGCATCACCACCATCTAATGGGGAGATAACCAGACGGCGTTTACCCTTGGTTTCTTTACCGAAGGAGACAATACCGCTGACTTCGGCCAGGATAGCAGGCTCTTTCGGACGACGCGCTTCGAACAAGTCAGCAACACGTGGCAGACCACCGGTAATATCTTTCGTACCGCCGGATTCCTGAGGAATACGCGCTAAAGTGTCACCCGCAGAAATGCTGACGCCATCGTCTAACTGAACAATCGCTTTGCCCGGCAGGAAATATTGAGCAGGCATATCAGTACCTGGAATCAATACATCGTCACCATTGGCGTCAACAATTTTCAGCGCTGGACGCAGATCTTTACCACTACCGGTACGCTCCGCACTATCCAGAACAACCAGTGAAGATAGACCTGTTAATTCGTCCGTCTGACGAGTAATGGTTTGACCATCTATCATGTCAGCGAAACGGATGATACCAGATACTTCACTGACAACCGGCATGGTATGTGGGTCCCAGTTAGCAACGGTTTCACCGCCATTAACGGTTTCGCCATCACCTTTACCCAGTACCGCACCGTAAGGTACTTTATAGCTCTCTTTAGTACGGCCAAATTCGTCGATCAAGCACAGTTCAGTGTTACGGGAAGTAATCACCAGTTTACCTGCGGAGTTGGTCACGGATTTAGCGCTAAACAGTTTCAGGCTACCTTTGTTACGCACCTGAATGCTGGATTCGGCTGCCGCACGAGATGCCGCACCACCGATGTGGAACGTACGCATCGTCAGCTGTGTACCCGGCTCACCGATGGACTGAGCCGCAATAACACCAACCGCCTCACCTTTGTTGATGATGTGTCCGCGAGCAAGGTCACGACCATAACAGTTCGCGCAAACACCGAAGTCAGTTTCACAACTTACAACGGAGCGTACTTTAATGCTGTCAACGGAGCTTTCTTCTAACAGATCACACCATTTCTCGTTCAGCAATGTATTACGCGGCACCAGAATGTCGGCAGTACCTGGTTTCAGAACATCTTCCGCCGTCACACGACCCAATACACGCTCACGCAGCGGCTCTTTAACATCACCACCTTCAATAACCGGCGTCATCAGAATACCGTCGTGCGTACCACAGTCATCTTCTGTAACAACCAAGTCTTGCGCCACGTCAACCAGACGACGAGTCAGGTAACCGGAGTTCGCTGTTTTCAGTGCGGTATCCGCCAAACCTTTACGAGCGCCGTGGGTTGAAATGAAGTACTGGAGTACGTTCAAACCTTCACGGAAGTTCGCGGTAATTGGGGTTTCGATGATGGAGCCGTCTGGCTTAGCCATCAAGCCACGCATACCCGCCAACTGACGGATCTGAGCGGCAGAACCACGCGCACCAGAGTCAGCCATCATAAAGATGCTGTTGAAGGAAACTTGTTGCTCTTCTTCTCCATCACGATTAGTGACTGTTTCAGTAGACAAGTTTTCCATCATCGCCTTAGCAACACGCTCGTTTGCCGCAGCCCAGATATCGATAACTTTGTTATAACGTTCACCGGCTGTAACCAGACCAGACTGGAATTGCTCCTGAATTTCAGCAACTTCTGCTTCGGCTTCTGCAATGATGCCCGCTTTTTTCTCTGGGATAACCATGTCATCGATACCAACAGATGCACCTGAACGTGCAGCGTAGGCAAAGCCGGTATACATGATCTGGTCAGCGAAAATAACCGTTGGTTTCAGGCCCATCACACGGTAACAGGTGTTTAGCATTCTGGAGATAGCTTTTTTACCCAGTGGTTGGTTAACCAGCGAGTAAGGCAGACCTCTTGGTACAATCATCCACAGGATTGCACGACCAATCGTCGTATCAATCAAATTGGTGTTAACTGTGATATTGCCTTCGCCATCTTTCACTTCTTCAGTGATACGCACTTTAACGCGGGCATGCAAAGAAGCCAGCCCTGCGCGGTATACGCGTTCAGCTTCTTTAGGCCCAGTCAGCACCATGCCTTCGCCTTTGGCGTTAACACAATCACGGGTCATGTAATACAGACCCAGAACAACGTCCTGAGATGGAACGATGATTGGCTCACCACTCGCTGGAGACAAGATGTTGTTGGTAGACATCATCAGCGCACGCGCTTCTAACTGGGCTTCCAGTGTCAGCGGTACGTGAACAGCCATTTGGTCACCGTCGAAGTCGGCGTTATATGCCGCACACACCAGTGGGTGCAACTGAATCGCTTTACCTTCGATCAGAACCGGTTCGAACGCCTGAATACCCAAACGGTGAAGTGTCGGCGCACGGTTCAGCAGAACCGGGTGTTCACGAATAACTTCATCCAGGATATCCCATACCACCGCCTCTTCACGTTCAACCATCTTTTTAGCGGCTTTAATCGTAGTCGCTAAACCACGCAGTTCCAGCTTGCCGTAGATGAATGGCTTAAACAGCTCCAGTGCCATCTTCTTAGGCAGACCACACTGATGCAGACGCAGGTAAGGACCTACCGTGATTACAGAACGACCGGAATAGTCAACACGTTTACCCAACAAGTTCTGACGGAAACGACCTTGTTTACCCTTGATCATATCAGCCAAGGATTTCAACGGACGTTTGTTAGAACCGGTAATGGCACGACCGCGACGACCATTATCCAGCAAGGCATCAACCGCTTCCTGCAACATACGTTTTTCGTTACGAACGATGATATCTGGCGCAGCCAGATCCAACAGGCGCTTCAAGCGGTTGTTACGGTTAATAACACGACGATAGAGATCGTTCAGATCCGAAGTGGCAAAACGGCCGCCATCCAGTGGAACCAATGGACGTAAATCCGGTGGCAGAACTGGCAGAACCGTCAGAACCATCCATTCTGGTTTGTTGCCAGACTGAATAAAGGCTTCCAACAGTTTAATACGTTTGGTCAGCTTCTTACGTTTAGTTTCAGAGTTAGTTTCATTTAACTCTTCACGCAACGTTTCACACTCATTTTCCAGATCGAGATTTTTCAGCAAAGACTGGATAGCTTCCGCTCCCATCTTCGCATCGAATTCATCACCAAACTCTTCCAGTGCATCCAAGTATTGCTCTTCTGTCAGGATCTGACTGCGCTCCAGGCTGGTCATACCACCTTCTACAACCACATAGGATTCGAAGTACAGTACGCGCTCAATATCACGCAATGGCATATCCAGCAACAAACCGATGCGGGATGGCAATGATTTCAGAAACCAAATGTGCGCCGTTGGAGAAGCCAGTTCAATGTGACCCATACGCTCACGACGAACTTTAGTCTGGGTAACTTCTACACCACACTTCTCACAAATTACACCACGGTGTTTCAAGCGCTTGTATTTACCACACAAGCACTCATAGTCTTTTACCGGTCCGAAAATACGGGCGCAGAAAAGGCCGTCACGCTCAGGTTTGAACGTACGGTAGTTAATTGTTTCCGGCTTTTTCACTTCACCGAATGACCACGAACGGATCATATCTGGCGAGGCCAGAGCAATTTTGATCGCATCAAACTCTTCGGTCTTAGTTTGCGCTTTCAGAAACTTCAATAAGTCTTTCACGAAATGGCTCCTGTCGGAGTTAGACCTGTCAGGAGAGCAGCCCATGCCGCTCCCCCCTATGACCAGTGCAACCACTGGCTGGTAAACTGCCCGTCATCTCCATTCAGGGCAGTACCAGCGGGAATACGATTTATTCGTCTTCCAGCTCGATGTTGATACCCAGAGAGCGGATCTCTTTCAACAATACGTTGAAGGATTCCGGCATGCCTGGCTCCATCTGGTGGTTGCCATCCACGATGTTTTTATACATCTTGGTACGGCCGTTAACATCGTCGGACTTGACGGTGAGCATTTCCTGCAAGGTGTACGCGGCACCATATGCTTCCAATGCCCACACTTCCATCTCACCGAAGCGTTGACCACCGAACTGCGCCTTACCACCCAGCGGTTGCTGAGTAACCAGGCTGTACGAACCGGTTGAACGGGCGTGCATTTTGTCATCCACCAGGTGGTTCAGCTTCAGCATATACATGTAGCCAACGGTAACCTGACGCTCAAATTGCTCACCGGTACGACCATCAAATAGAGTAATTTGACCAGAAGTTGGCAAGTCACCCAGTTTCAGCAGCTCTTTAATTTCTTTCTCTTTCGCACCATCAAACACCGGTGTCGCAATTGGCATGCCTTTTTTCAGGTTTTCTGCCAAACGCATAACTTCTTCATCAGAGAAAGTGCTCAGATCAACTTTCTGACGGGTTTCATCACCCAAGTCATAAGCTTTCTGGATAAATTCACGCAGTTTGGCAACTTCCTGCTGCTGTTTCAGCATCGCATTGATCTTGTCGCCAATACCTTTCGCAGCCATGCCCAGATGCGTTTCCAGGATCTGACCAATGTTCATACGTGATGGTACGCCCAGTGGGTTCAGTACGATATCTACCGGTGTGCCGTTTTCATCGTAAGGCATATCTTCGATCGGGTTGATTTTGGAGATAACACCCTTGTTACCGTGGCGGCCCGCCATCTTATCACCCGGCTGAATCTGACGTTTAACCGCCAGATAAACTTTGACGATTTTCAGTACGCCCGGCGCCAAATCATCACCTTGAGTGATTTTACGGCGTTTAGCATCCAGCTTTTTCTCAAACTCAGCTTTGAGTTCGTCATACTGTTCAGCCAACTGCTCCAACTGATTCTGTTTCTCTTCATCAGCCAGACCCAGCTCTAACCAACGCTCACGAGGCAGTTTATCCAGCTTCTCAGCTTCGATGCCGCCAGCAATCAAAACAGAACGGATACGTGCAAACAGGCCAGCTTCAAAGATTTGCAACTCTTCTGTCAGGTCTTTCTTCGCCTGACGCAGTTGCATCTCTTCGATTTCCAAAGCACGTTTATCTTTCTCTACGCCATCACGGGTAAATACTTGTACGTCGATAACTGTACCGGATACGCCATTTGGTACGCGCAGAGAAGAGTCTTTAACATCAGACGCTTTCTCACCGAAGATAGCACGCAGCAATTTTTCTTCCGGCGTTAGCTGAGTTTCACCTTTAGGTGTCACTTTACCAACCAGAATGTCACCGCCGGTCACTTCCGCACCGATATAAACGATGCCAGACTCATCCAGTTTGGAGAGCGCAGCCTCACCCACGTTAGGGATGTCAGCCGTGATCTCTTCAGGCCCTAATTTGGTATCACGCGATACGCAAGCCAGTTCCTGGATGTGAATGGTTGTAAAACGATCTTCCTGGACGACACGCTCAGAAACTAAGATGGAGTCTTCGAAGTTATAACCATTCCACGGCATGAACGCTACGCGCATGTTCTGACCAAGCGCCAGTTCACCCAAGTCAGTGGATGGGCCATCAGCCAGTACGTCGCCGCGTTCCACCGGTTCACCCAGAGAGACGCACGGCATCTGGTTAATACAGGTGTTCTGGTTAGAACGGGTATATTTAGTCAGGTTATAAATATCAATACCTGCTTCACCCGAATACATCTC
Organism: Photorhabdus hindustanensis; assembly: GCF_002968995.1. Classification (NCBI taxonomy): domain Bacteria; kingdom Pseudomonadati; phylum Pseudomonadota; class Gammaproteobacteria; order Enterobacterales; family Morganellaceae; genus Photorhabdus; species Photorhabdus hindustanensis. Next base: position 7,127 of record NZ_PUWT01000071.1, on the reverse strand, counting down.
ATCTTCGTTTACTTTAATAACAATACGAGATGCATCAACGTACTGAACCACACCACCGCGTTTAGCAACAGAAGTTACACCGGAGTCAACCGCTACTGCGCGTTCCATACCTGTACCAACCAGCGGCTTATCAGCACGCAGCGTAGGAACAGCCTGACGTTGCATGTTTGCACCCATCAATGCACGGTTTGCGTCATCGTGTTCCAAGAATGGGATCAAGGAAGCACCAACGGAAACCACCTGCTGGGTAGAAACGTCCATATATTCAACCTGTTCACGGTTAAATAAGCTGGATTCGCCATAACTACGGCAAGTTATCAGATCTTCAACGAAGTGGCCTTCATCATCCAATACGGTGTTTGCCTGTGCGATAACGAAGTTACCTTCTTCAATCGCAGACAGATAATGAATTTCATCCGTAACAACACCATCACGAACCAGACGATATGGGGTTTCAAGGAAACCATACTCGTTAGTCTGCGCATAAACAGACAATGAGTTAATCAGACCGATGTTCGGACCTTCCGGAGTTTCGATTGGACATACGCGACCATAGTGGGTTGGGTGTACGTCACGCACTTCGAAGCCAGCACGCTCACGAGTCAAACCACCTGGGCCCAACGCAGAGATACGGCGTTTGTGAGTAATTTCAGAAAGCGGGTTGTTTTGGTCCATGAACTGAGACAGCTGGCTGGAACCAAAGAATTCTTTCACTGCGGCTGAAATCGGTTTAGCGTTGATCATGTCCTGAGGCATCAGTGTATCCAGATCACCTAGAGACAGACGCTCTTTAACCGCACGCTCGACACGTACCAGACCAACACGGAACTGGTTTTCCGCCATCTCACCAACAGAACGGATACGACGGTTGCCTAAGTGGTCAATATCGTCGACTTCGCCTTTACCATTACGGATATCAATGAGTTTCTTCATGACATCAATGATGTCATTTTTACTCAGAATACCAGAACCTTCGACTTCTTCCCGGCTCAATGAGCGGTTGAATTTCATACGACCAACCGCAGAAAGATCATAACGATCTTCTGAGAAGAACAGATTTTCAAACAGATTTTCTGCTGCTTCACGGGTCGGCGGCTCACCAGGACGCATCATGCGGTAAATCTCAACCAAAGCACCCAAACGGTCATTGGTTGGATCAACACGAAGTGTCTCGGAAATATATGCACCGTGATCTAAATCGTTGGTGAACAGTGTTTCGATAGATTTGTGACCAGCCTGGCTCAAACGTGCCAGCAGATCTAAAGAGAGCTCCATGTTGGCAGCACAGATAATTTCACCTGTATTGACATCAATGTAGTCTCTTGCAACAACTTTACCCGCAATATATTCAACAGGAACCTCAATACGGTTCACTTCGTCTTTTTCTAACTGGCGGATATGACGTGCGGTAATACGACGGCCTTTTTCAACATAAACCTTGCCGTTTGCTTCAATATCAAAAGAAGCGGTTTCACCGCGCAAACGTTCTGGCACCAGCGTCATTTGCAGTCTGTTGTCACGAATTTCGAAAATCGTTTTACTGAAGAACAGGTTCAAAATCTCTTCAGTGCTGTAATCCATTGCACGCAGAATAATTGTTGCCGGCAATTTACGACGGCGGTCAATACGTACAAACAGATTATCTTTTGGATCGAATTCGAAATCTAACCAAGAACCACGGTAAGGAATAATACGTGCGTTATACAGCACCTTACCGGATGAGTGAGTTTTACCCTTATCGCTGTCAAAGAATACACCAGGACTACGATGTAACTGGGAGACAATAACCCGCTCAGTACCATTGATAACAAAGGTACCGTTGTCAGTCATGAGCGGAATTTCACCCATGTAAACTTCTTGCTCTTTGATGTCTTTGACCGTGCCTTCCGGTGCTTCACGTTCATAGATAACCAGACGCAACTTAACGCGTAGAGGCGCAGAATAAGTTACACCACGAATCTGGCACTCTTTAACATCAAACACTGGCTCACCAAGACGGTAGCTAACGTATTGCAGCTCCGAACTGCCGCTGTAGCTCTGAATTGGGAATACAGAACGGAATGCCGCTTCTAAACCATTCTGGCCTTCTGGATCTTGCTCGATAAACTTCTGGAACGAGTCAAGTTGGATAGAAAGGAGATAAGGTACGTCCAACACTTGGGGACGTTTACCAAAATCCTTACGAATACGTTTTTTCTCGGTATAGGAGTAAACCATAGGGTTCCTCAGCTCGCTGATCAGTGACCCACTCTGCCCGCCCTAAAGGACAGCTCTTTACGACACTGTTTTTTCGAACAGAAAATTGAATTATTTTCCGTAATACTCATTGCTATTACTCTTAAATCATTTCATTGCGTTACCTTACTACCGAGCTACCCGAGTGGATCGTAGCTGAGAACGCAGTATATTAAGTCGTCAATAGGAAAAAGTATTTGGGGGTTAATTAGCAGCCAAACAGTGGAAATGCTACTAATGCCCTACAGCGCAAAAAGGCTGGTGATTAATAAATCACCAGCCGTCAGCCTTTAAAGTCAGGCTGCTAACTCAAAACTAGACTTACTTAACCTCAACAGAAGCACCTGCTTCTTCCAGAGATTTTTTCAGTGCTTCAGCGTCATCTTTGCTGATAGCTTCTTTCAATACAGCTGGAGCGCTTTCAACCAGGTCTTTCGCTTCTTTCAGACCCAAGCCAGTTGCGCCACGTACTGCCTTGATAACAGCAACTTTGTTACCGCCGATAGAAGACAGAACAACGTCAAACTCGGTTTTTTCTTCAACAACTTCAGCCGCACCAGCAACAACAGCTACCGCTGCCGCAGCAGAAACGCCGAATTTCTCTTCCATCATGCTGATCAGTTCAACAACGTCCATTACGGACATTTCTGCAACTGCGTCCAGAATTTGTTCTTTAGTGATAGACATAACAAGTGTTCCTAAAATTCAGAAATAATTTATACGTTAAAAAGCAACGAAGGAAATTGGCAATTAAGCTGCTTCTTTCTGATCGCGTAACGCAGCCAGAGTACGAACCAGTTTGCCTGCTGAGGCTTCTTTCATGGTTGACATCAGGCGTGCGATTGCTTCTTCGTAAGTTGGGAGTGTTGCCAAACGGTCAATATCGGCCGCAGAGATAAACTCACCTTCAAAGGCTGCTGCTTTAATCTCGAATGCTGGATTCGCTTTCGCGAACTCTTTGAACAGACGAGCAGCGGCGCCCGGATGTTCGTTAGAGAAAGCAATCAAGGTTGGACCAACAAACGCTTCTTTCAGGCACTCATAGGCAGTACCTTCAACAGCACGGCGGATCAGTGTGTTACGCACAACACGGATGTAAACGCCAGCTTCGCGACCTGCTTTACGCAGTTCAGTCATTTTATCTACGGTAACGCCGCGGGAATCCGCAACAACCGCAGACAGCGCGCCTTTGGCTACTTCGCTAACTTCAGCAACAATCGCTTGTTTGTCTTGAAGATTTAGTGCCATTAGCTTCTTGCTCCTGGATTAACCGGGAAAAACCCGGAACTCACATCACTCATAACACTAAAAGTGCCTGAGCTCTAAAACACGGTGAGCAGAATCCAGAAATGAATGTCATTTGGCTCTGTCACCGTCTACGCAGGGATATTAAGTAATTACTTACACCTGCGGTCTTGGACGGGGCTTGGATTAGGCCAAGCTCCAACCGAAAATTTTTTATTTAGCTAATAAAAAACTTACTAGCCAAATACAAGGCGCCAAATTTTAGACAAATCTGACGCCAAGGTAAAGCGATAATCACATTCAGCTAAAATTAAGCTGAAGCGTTCAGACCTGATTGGTCAATCGCAACACCTGCGCCCATAGTAGTGGACAGGCTAACTTTCTTAATGTAAACGCCCTTGGCAGAAGATGGTTTAGCTTTTTTCAGCGCAACCAGCAGAGCTTCCAGGTTTTCTTTCAGTTTGTCAGCATCAAAGTCAACTTTACCAATGGTGGTGTGGATAATGCCGTTTTTATCGTTACGGTAACGAACCTGACCTGCTTTAGCGTTCTGTACAGCTTCAGCAACGTTAGGAGTTACAGTACCTACTTTAGGGTTTGGCATCAGACCGCGTGGACCCAGGATTTGACCTAATTGGCCAACAACGCGCATTGCATCTGGAGAGGCGATAACAACGTCAAAGTCCATTTCGCCTTTTTTAACTTGCTCAGCCAGATCTTCCATACCTACCAGCTCAGCGCCCGCTGCTTTAGCAGCTTCTGCATTTGCGCCTTGGGTAAATACAGCTACGCGAACGGAACGGCCAGTACCGTGAGGCAGTACTGTTGCACCACGTACGTTCTGGTCAGATTTACGAGCGTCGATGCCGAGGTTAACAGCAACGTCAACGCTTTCTACGAATTTAGCAGTAGCCAGCTCTTTCAGCAGAACAAAGGCTTCGTTAATATCATACTGCTTAGTTGAATCCACTTTCTCGCGGATTGTGCGCATGCGCTTGGTCAGTTTAGCCATCGATTAACCCTCCACTACCAGGCCCATAGAACGAGCAGTACCTTCAATTGAACGCATCATTGCTTCAACGCTAGCACCTGTCATATCCGCAGCTTTAGTTTCAGCAATTTCACGAACTTGCGCGCTGGTTACTTTACCAACTTTGTCTTTGTTCGGTTTGCCGGAACCTGATTTAATGCCCGCTGCTTTCTTCAGCAGAACCGCCGCTGGTGGGGTCTTAGTAACGAAAGTGAAAGAACGATCAGAATAAACAGTGATCACAACAGGAATTGGCAGACCTTTTTCAATGCTGTCAGTTTTAGCATTGAACGCCTTACAGAATTCCATGATGTTAACACCCTGCTGACCGAGAGCAGGACCTACTGGAGGGCTTGGATTAGCCATACCAGCTGCAACCTGCAACTTGACATAGGCTTGTACTTTCTTAGCCATTGATAATTTTCCTCTATATGGGTGGTATCGCCTTTGTTTAAAAGGCTCCCCTGTCATTTCAGTCCCGCCTTATTTCAGGCCAGACTACTAAAAAAGAAAAGGCGCGAAATTGTATGTTAATTTCTCACCTATTGCAAGCCAGCAAAAATACGTTCAAAAATTACGCCTTTTCTACCTGGCTGAAATCCAGCTCAACGGGGGTCGCGCGACCAAAGATAGAAACCGAAACTTTCAGGCGGCTCTTCTCGTAATCGACCTCTTCCACAACACCATTGAAGTCTGCGAATGGACCATCGCTGACACGAACCATTTCGCCTGGTTCGAACAATGTTTTTGGCCGTGGTTTATCACCAACCTGCTGAAGACGATTCATAATCGCATCAACTTCTTTATCACTGATTGGCGCCGGACGGTCAGATGTGCCACCGATAAAACCCATGACGCGTGGTACGCTGCGAACGAGATGCCACGTTGCATCGTTCATGATCATTTGTACCAGCACATACCCAGGGAAAAATTTGCGTTCACTTTTGCGACGCTGGCCGCTACGAATCTCAACAACTTCCTCTGTTGGCACCATTACTTCGCCAAAAGAATCTTCCATATCATGTAATTTGATATGTTCACGTAAAGATTGTGCAACGCGACCTTCAAACCCAGAAAATGCCTGTATAACATACCAACGTTTTTTTGGGGAATCTGACATCTTAGAACCTCAGGCCTGTAATAAATGAAACTAAACGCACCAGGATACCGTCAAGACCCCATAGGATCAAAGACATCAATGCAGTGACTGCCGCAACAATCAAAGTTGTATGCAGCGCTTCCTGACGAGTTGGCCAAATAACCTTACGCATTTCAATGCGGGCTTCGCGGGCGAAAGCCAGTGTGGTTTTCCCTTTCGCAGTCCAGAGCGCAACTGCTCCCGCAAGAGCAACAATAACAACAACCGCCATCGCACGTAGAGGAAGGCTATACTCCCGATAAAGGTAGTTTCCAACGATAGCAACCGTTAATAAGGCTGCCACTAATAGCCATTTCATTACCTCAAGACTACGCCTGCTTTCTTGAGCATCGCTATTCGCACTCATAAACCAACCTGTAACTATGATTTAAATAGATAGCCAGCTTGCCTCGCAAGAGCAAAACAAATCAGACCGAACCAAAAGATTTGAGTGATTGTATCTGACTTGGCGCCATAATTCAGTATGACATTGTATATCTGAGAGAGATATAGCCAATTCGTTGCATCAGAGCCTATCTCACCAATAATTAAAAACAACTATTGATGAGATAGGTTCTTATTAAGACAACGTACAAAAAGGGCATCGGTTGATGCCCTTTTAGTGTAATCACATCAAAAAATTACGCGATAATTTTAGCAACAACACCAGCACCTACAGTACGGCCGCCTTCACGGATAGCGAAGCGCAGACCCTGGTCCATTGCGATTGGCGCAATCAGGGTAACTTTCATCTGAATGTTATCGCCTGGCATCACCATTTCCACGCCTTCTGGCAGCTCGATTGTGCCGGTTACGTCAGTTGTACGGAAGTAGAACTGTGGACGGTAGCCTTTGAAGAATGGCGTATGACGGCCGCCTTCGTCTTTACTCAGAATATAAACTTCTGATTCGAAAGTGGTGTGTGGCTTGATTGAACCCGGTTTTGCCAGTACCTGACCACGTTCGATTTCATCACGTTTAGTACCACGCAACAGAACGCCCACGTTCTCACCCGCACGACCTTCGTCCAGCAGTTTGCGGAACATTTCTACGCCAGTACACGTGGTTTTCGTTGTGTCTTTGATACCCACGATTTCAACTTCTTCACCCACTTTAACAATACCGCGCTCTACACGACCGGTTACCACTGTACCACGGCCTGAAATCGAAAATACGTCTTCGATTGGCAGCAGGAATGGCTGGTCGATTGCACGCTCTGGTTCTGGGATGTAGCTGTCCAGCGCTTCTGCCAGCTCCAGGATTTTGCTTTCCCACTCGGCATCGCCTTCCAGCGCTTTCAGCGCAGAACCACGGATAACCGGAGTGTCGTCGCCTGGGAAATCGTACTGAGACAGCAACTCACGCACTTCCATCTCAACCAGTTCCAGCAGCTCTTCGTCGTCTACCATGTCACATTTGTTCAGGAATACGATGATGTAAGGAACGCCTACCTGACGACCTAACAGGATGTGCTCACGA